>NZ_JBFBJT010000028.1:0-62576 GCF_040686175.1 Streptomyces sp. NPDC086077
GGCCAGCGGAGTCACCCGCAGGCCCCGCCCGGACCGCGCGGCGACCATGCGCGGAACGACGGCCACCCCCAGGCCGGCCCGCACGAACCCCAGCACGGCGTCCATCTCCCCGCCCTCCACCGCGAAGTCCGGCTCGAACCCGGCGGAGCGGCACGCGGCGACGGTCAGCTCCCGCAGGTCGTACCCGTGCCGGAACATCACGAGGCGCTCGCCCTCCAGATCGGCGATCTGCACCGTCCGCCGCCCGGCGCCCGGCGGGGACGCCTCCGGCGACGACACCACCACCAGGTCCTCCCGCAGCAGCTCCACCGTCGTCAGCGCCGGTGACGGCGCCGGCACCGGCAGCACGACGAGGGCGAGGTCGAGCGCCCCGCGGGCGAGATGCCGTACGAGGTCGTGCGAGCCGCCCTCCTCGATCAGCAGCTGGATCCCCGGATAGCGGTCGTGGAAGGCCCGCAGCACGTCCGGCAGCAGGCCCGTGCACAGGCTCGGCGTGGCCCCCAGCCGCACCCGCCCCCGCCGCAGCTGCACCAGCTCCTGCACCTCGTGGCGCGCCGTGTCCGCGTCGGCCAGGATCCGCCGGGCCAGCGGCAGCAGTGCCTCGCCCGCGTCGGTGAGGGTGATGTTGCCGCGCGCCCGCAGGAACAGGTCGGCCCCCAGCTCCCGCTCCAGGGCCTTGATCTGCTGCGACAGCGACGGCTGGGCGACATGGACGAGATCCGCGGCCCGGGTGAAGTGCCGGGTCTCGGCCACCGCCACGAAGTACTGGAGCTGCTGGAACTGCATGCTGCAAGCATAGGCCCGGACTATCGAATCAAGCCGGACCATGTCTTGGACTGATGAGCCCCCGCCCGCCTACGGTGCGTGACATGGCTCTGGCAACGCGGACGGACGGACGGCCGTCCATGGCGCGCACGATGTGGGACAGCACCGTCGGCAAGAAGACCGTGATGGCGGTCAGCGGGCTGATCATGCTGCTGTACCTGGTCGTCCACATGGTGGGCAACCTCAAGATCTTCTTCGGCCCCGACGAGATCAACCATTACGCCCACTGGCTGCGCACGGTCGGCGAGCCGTTCATGCACTACGAGTGGACCCTCTGGCTCGTCCGGATCGTCCTCGTCGTCGCGGTCGTCGCCCACGCCGTCTCCGCGTACCAGCTGAGCCGCCGCGACATCAAGGCGCGTCCCAGCAAGTACGTGCACAAGAAGCCGCGCGCCTCCTACGCGACGCGCACGATGCGCTGGGGCGGGATCATCCTCGCCCTGTTCATCGTCTGGCACATCCTCGACCTGACCACCGGCACCGTGCACCCCGGCGGCTACGAGCACCTGCACCCGTACCAGAACATCATCGACACCTTCTCCACCTGGTACGGCAACGTGATCTACATCGTCGCGGTGCTCGCCGTCGGCCTGCACGTCCGGCACGGCTTCTGGAGCGCCGCACAGACCCTCGGCGTCGGCAGCCGCACGCGCGACCGCGCGCTGAAGGCCACCGCCGACGTCCTCGCACTGCTCCTCACGGTCGGATTCCTCGCCGTGCCCGTGGGCGTCATGACCGGATTGGTGAGCTGAGATGAGTTACACCGAGTACGTGACCGGTGAGCCGGTCGCCGACACCAAGGCCCCCACCGGGCCGATCAACGAGCGCTGGGACAAGCGCCGCTTCGAGGCCAAGCTGGTCAACCCCGCCAACCGGCGCAAGCACACCGTGATCGTCGTCGGCACCGGCCTCGCCGGCGGCTCCGCCGGCGCCACGCTCGCCGAGCAGGGCTACCACGTCGTCCAGTTCTGCTACCAGGACTCCCCGCGCCGGGCCCACTCGATCGCCGCGCAGGGCGGCATCAACGCGGCGAAGAACTACCGCAACGACGGCGACTCCATCCACCGCCTGTTCTACGACACCGTCAAGGGCGGCGACTTCCGGGCCCGCGAGTCCAACGTGCACCGGCTCGCGCAGATCTCCGTCGAGATCATCGACCAGTGCGTGGCGCAGGGCGTGCCGTTCGCGCGGGAGTACGGCGGTCTGCTCGACACCCGCTCCTTCGGCGGCGTCCAGGTCTCGCGGACCTTCTACGCCCGCGGTCAGACGGGGCAGCAGCTGCTGCTCGGCGCCTACCAGGCGCTCAGCCGGCAGATCGCCGCCGGGAACGTCGAGATGCACCCCCGGACCGAGATGCTCGACCTGATCGTCGTCGACGGCCGGGCGCGCGGGATCGTGGCGCGGGACCTGATCACCGGGAAGATCGACACGTACTTCGCCGACGCGGTCGTGTTGGCCAGCGGCGGCTACGGAAACGTCTTCTACCTGTCGACCAACGCGATGAACTCCAACGCCACCGCCGTCTGGCGGGCGCACCGGCGTGGCGCGTACTTCGCCAACCCCTGTTTCACCCAGATCCACCCCACCTGCATCCCGCGTACCGGCGACCACCAGTCGAAGCTCACCCTCATGAGCGAGTCGCTGCGCAACGACGGCCGTATCTGGGTGCCGAAGGCCAAGGGCGACCAGCGGCCCGCGCACCAGATCCCCGAGGACGAGCGCGACTACTACCTGGAGCGGATCTACCCCTCCTTCGGCAACCTCGTCCCGCGCGACATCGCCTCGCGCGCCGCGAAGAACGTGTGCGACGAGGGGCGCGGTGTCGGACCCGGCGGGCAGGGCGTCTACCTGGACTTCGCGGACGCCATCAAGCGGATGGGCCGCAAGGCCGTCGAGGCCAAGTACGGCAACCTCTTCGACATGTACCAGCGGATCACCGACGAGGATCCGTACGAGGTGCCGATGCGGATCTACCCCGCCGTGCACTACACGATGGGCGGCCTGTGGGTCGACTACGACCTCCAGACGACCGTTCCGGGACTGTTCGCCATCGGCGAGGCCAACTTCTCCGACCACGGCGCGAACCGGCTCGGCGCCTCCGCGCTGATGCAGGGCCTGGCCGACGGCTACTTCGTGCTGCCGGCGACCATCAACGACTACCTGGCGCGCAACCCGCACCAGGACCCGGTCACCGACGAACACCCCGTGGTCCAGGAGGTGCTGGCCGAGACCCAGGACCGGATCAACCTGCTCCTCGCCGTCGACGGCGACCGCACGCCGGACTCCTTCCACCGCGAGGTCGGCGAGCTGATGTGGGAGTTCTGCGGCATGGCCCGCACGGACACCGGGCTGCGCAAGGCCCTGGAGCGCATTCCGCAGATCCGTGAGGAGTTCTGGCGGCGGATCAAGGTGCCGGGCACCGGCGAGGAGTTCAACCAGTCGCTGGAGAAGGCCAACCGGATCGTCGACTACCTGGAGCTCGCCGAGCTGATGTGCCTCGACGCGCTGCACCGCGCCGAGTCCTGCGGCGGCCACTTCCGAGAGGAGTCCCAGACCCCGGACGGGGAGGCCGCCCGCAGGGACGAGGAGTTCACCTACGCGGCCGCCTGGGAGTTCACCGACACCGGCGAGTCGCCTGTCCTGCACAAGGAAGACCTGGTCTTCGAGTACGTCCACCCCACCCAGCGGAGCTACGCATGAAGCTCACCCTGCGCGTCTGGCGCCAGCGGAACGCCGACGCCGACGGCGCCATGTCCACGTACGAGGTGGACGGCGTCTCGCCCGACATGTCCTTCCTGGAGATGCTCGACACGCTCAACGAGGACCTCATCCTCAAGGGCGAGGACCCGGTCGCCTTCGACCACGACTGCCGCGAGGGCATCTGCGGCGCCTGCTCGCTCGTCATCAACGGCGACGCGCACGGCCCGGAGCGCACCACCACCTGCCAGCTGCACATGCGGTCCTTCCGGGACGGCGACACGATCGACATCGAGCCGTGGCGGGCCGCCGCCTTCCCGGTGATCAAGGACCTGGTCGTGGACCGGACCGCGTTCGACCGGATCATCCAGGCCGGCGGCTACGTCACCGCCCCGACCGGCTCCGCGCCCGAGGCGCACGCCACACCCGTGCCGAAGCCGGACGCCGACTTCGCCTTCGAACACGCCGAGTGCATCGGCTGCGGCGCCTGCGTGGCCGCCTGCCCGAACGGCGCGGCGATGCTGTTCACCTCCGCCAAGGTCAATCACCTGAACGTGCTGCCGCAGGGCGCGCCGGAGCGCGAGACGCGCGTGCTGAACATGGTCGCGCAGATGGACGAGGAGGGCTTCGGCGGCTGCACCCTCACCGGCGAGTGTGCCACCGCCTGCCCCAAGGGCATCCCTCTGATGTCCATCACCGGCATGAACAAGGAGTGGCTGCGCGCCACCCGCAAGGCGGCCAGGAAGTAGTGCCGCACAGGTAGGAGAGACGTTCGCCGACAGGGTGCGGACGGGCGGGACCGGGAGTGGTGCTCATCCCCGGTCCCGTCTCGCTTTCCGGCCCACCCCTGGCATTCAGCATCCGCACATCCCCGCTCCGGGCGCAGGTAACGCACACGCCAACCGGCATCGGAAGAACTGTGGCGGCAGGCCGAACGACCCGGCCCGCCCACTGCCGTCGTCGAACCGGCCCGTGACCAGGAGTGTGCCATGACCGGCGTTTCCACCCTCGACCGTCCCCCGCAGCCAGCGGCACCCACCCGTTACACCGTCACCCTCGCCCGCGACGAGGACGACGTGCGGGCGGCGCAGAAGCTGCGGCACGACGTCTTCGCCGGCGAGATGGGCGCGATGCTGTCCTCCCCGCAGCCGGGCCTCGACATCGACTCCTTCGACGCGTACTGCGACCACCTGTTGGTCCGCGACACGCTCACCGGTGAGGTCGTCGGCACCTACCGGCTGCTGCCGCCCGAGCGCGCCTCGGTGGCGGGCCGGCTGTACTCCGAGGGGGAGTTCGACCTGACCCGCCTCGACCCGATCCGCCCGAACCTCGTCGAGGTCGGCCGCTCCTGCGTGCACCCGGACCACCGCGACGGCACCGTGATCGGCCTGATCTGGGCCGGGATAGCGCGCTACATGGTCGACCGCGGCCACGAGTGGCTGGCCGGCTGCTGCTCCATCCCGCTGGCCGACGGCGGCGCCGTCGCCGCCGCCACCTGGGACCGGGTCCAGGCCAAGAACCTCGCCCCCGAGGAGTACCGGGTACGGCCGCTGCTGCCGTGGTCCGCGGACGGCGTCGCCCGCCCCGCCGAGCGCACCGAGCTCCCGCCGCTGCTGCGCGGCTACGTGCGCCTCGGCGCCTGGGTGTGCGGCGAGCCCGCCCACGACGCCGACTTCGGCGTCGCCGACATGTACGTGCTGCTGTCGATGCGCCGGGTCAACCCGCGCTATCTGAAGCACTTCCTCTCGCTCGTCCCGGCCTGATGAGCGTCTGGCTGCCCAGCGCGCCCTGCACCCCCAGGGCGTGTGTGGAGCCCGCGGGGCGGGGGAGGGTCGCGCTGTGGGGCGTGCTGCGGTTCACCGCGGTGCTGGTGCTGCTGCTCGGCGGGATCACGCTGCTCCCGCTCGGCCGGCGCGTATCCGCCCCGTGGGTGCGCCGGTGGGCCCGGTCGATCGCGTGGGCGGCGGGCGTCCGGGTCCGCATCACGGGCTCCGCCGCGCCCACCGGTGGTCTGCTGCTGGTCGCCAACCACATCTCCTGGCTGGACATCCCGCTGCTCGCGTCGGTCCGCCCGGCCCGGATGATCGCCAAGACGGAGATACGGCAGTGGCCGGTCGCCGGCCCGCTGGCCGCGAGCGCCGGCGTCGTGTTCATCGAACGCGACCGTCTGCGCACCCTTCCGGCCACGGTCGCGCACATAGCCGAGCTGCTGCGGTCCGGGGCCGCGGTCGGCGTCTTCCCCGAGGGCAGCACCTGGTGCGGCCGGGCCCAGGGCACCTTCCGCCGGGCCGTCTTCCAGGCCGCGCTGGACGCCGGGGTGCCCGTCCAGCCGGTCCGCATCCACTACCGTCTCGCCGACGGTCACGCCAGCACGGCCCCGGCCTTCGTGGGCGAGGACTCCCTGCTGGCCTCGCTGTGGCGGGTGATGACGGCTCGCGGTCTGATCGCCGAGGTGGAGGTCCGGGAACCGATCCTCCCGGGCAGTCTTCCCGACCGCCGGGCACTGGCCCGCGCCGCCCAGCCCCGGGGCGACCCCGCAAGCGGGCTGGACGCACGCGGTCCTGGCGTCCTGACAGTCCGCACGAAGGCCCCCGGCGGCCGGAGCCCGTTCTTGCGGTCCGACGGCTGACGGCTCTGCTCTTGCCCGGCCGGGGTCTCGTGCCGTTCGTCCGGCTCCTGCGGCGCGGCGGCCGGCGGCTCTGCTTCTGCCCGGCCGCCGGCGGGTCGTCCTGGTCGGCGGGCCTTCTGCTGCCTCGCGGACCGACTTTTCCTCCCGTTCGATGGTCCGGGTCTGCTACTGGCCGCTGGGCAGGGCGCGGGCCAAGTAGGGTGCGGTCCGGCTGCGGTGCACCCCCGCCACCTCCCTCGGCGGTCCCGCCGCCACGACACGGCCGCCCGCCTCGCCGCCGCCGGGACCCAGGTCGATCACCCAGTCCGCGCCGGCGGCCACGGACATGTCGTGCTCGACGACGACCACGGTGTGCCCGGCGTCCACGAGACCGTGCAGCTGGCGCAGCAGGACCTTGACGTCGGCGGGGTGCAGCCCGGTCGTGGGCTCGTCGAGGAGGTAGAGGGTGTGGCCACGGCGGCCACGCTGCAACTCGCCCGCCAGCTTGATGCGCTGGGCCTCCCCGCCGGACAGCTCCGTCGCGGGCTGTCCGAGCCGCAGATAGCCGAGGCCCACGTCGAGCAGCGTGTCGAGACTGCGCGACACCACGGGGTTGTCCGCGAAGAACTCCGCGGCGGCCTCGACGGTCAGGTCCAGCACCTGTGCGATGTTCAGTCCCCGGTACGTCACCTGGAGGGTCTCGGGGTTGTACCGGGCCCCGCCGCAGTCCGGGCACGGCGTGTACGTGCTGGGCAGGAACAGCAGCTCGACGCTGACGAACCCCTCTCCCTGGCAGGTCTCGCAGCGTCCGCCCGCGACGTTAAAGGAGAACCGCCCGACGCCGTACCCCCCTTCGCGTGCCGCATCCGTCGCGGCGAAGGCCTTGCGGACGACGTCGAACAGGCCCGTGTACGTCGCCAGGTTGGAGCGCGGGGTGCGGCCGATCGGCCGCTGGTCGACCGAGACGAGGCGCCCCACGCCCGACGGCTCCCGCGTGATCTCGCCGATGAGCGTGGACTTCCCCGATCCCGACACCCCTGTCACCGCCGTGAACACCCCCAGCGGGAACTCCGCCGTCACCCCGTGCAGGTTGTGCCGCTTGACCGGCCCGACCTGCAACCACCCCCGGGGCGTACGCACTTCACGCACCGGCGCGGGGGAGTCGTCGAAGAGGAAACGGGCCGTCGCCGAGTCCGCCACCTCCGCGAGACCGGCGACCGGACCGCTGTACAGCACCTCGCCGCCGTGCTCCCCGGCGAGCGGGCCGACGTCCACGATCCAGTCGGCGTCCCGCACCACGTCGAGGTGGTGCTCCACCACGAACACCGAGTTCCCGGCCGACTTAAGCCGGCCCAGCACAGTGAGCAGGGCCTCCGTGTCCGCCGGGTGCAGCCCCGCCGACGGCTCGTCCAGGACGTACACCACGCCGAACAGCCCCGAGCGCAGCTGGGTCGCGAGGCGCAGTCGTTGCAGTTCGCCCGCCGAGAGGGTGGGGGTGGCGCGGTCGAGGCTGAGGTAACCGAGGCCGAGTTCGGCGACCGGGGCGATCCGGGCCTTGAGGTCGGCGGTGAGGAACCGGGCCGTCTCGCCGGTGGCGACGAGGGCGTCGGCCAGACGGGACAGCGGCATCGCGGCCAGCTCCGCGATCGTACGGCCCCCGAACGTCACCGCCAGCGCCTCGGGGCGCAGCCGGCTGCCGCCGCAGGCGGGGCACGGCGCGCCGGTCAGGAACCGCTCCGCCCTTGCCCGCAGCGCCGGGCTCCTGGAGTCGGAGAAGGTCTTCATGACGTAGCGCCGGGCGCTCATGTACGTGCCCTGGTACGGGCGCTGGATGCGGTCCGCGTCGCGCACCGGGTGGACGGTGACCACGGGCTGCTCGTCCGTGAACAGGACCCACTCCCGCTGCTCGGCGGGCAGTTCCCGCCACGGCCGGTCCACGTCGTACCCGAGGGCGTCGAGGATGTCGCGCAGGTTCTTGCCCTGCCAGGCGCCCGGCCACGCGGCGATCGCGCCCTCGCGGATCGACAGCGACGGGTCGGGGACCAGCAACTCCTCCGTCGTGCGGTGCACCTGGCCGAGCCCCTGGCACTGCGGGCACGCCCCGGCCGCCGTGTTGGGCGAGAAGGCGTCCGAGTCGAGCCGCTCGGCGCCCGGCGGGTGGTCACCGGCCCGGGAGAAGAGCATCCGCAGCGAGTTGGAGAGGTTCGTGACCGTGCCGACCGACGAGCGGGACGTCGGTGCCGAGCGGCGCTGCTCCAGGGAGACCGCCGGAGGCAGGCCGGTGATGTCACCGACCTTCGGCGCGCCGACCTGGTGGATCAGCCGGCGGGCGTACGGCGCGACCGACTCGAAGTAGCGCCGCTGGGCCTCCGCGTAGATCGTGCCGAACGCCAGTGACGACTTCCCGGAGCCGGACACGCCGGTGAACACGGTCACCATGTCGCGCGGGACGGCGACGTCGACGCCCTTGAGATTGTGCTCACGGGCGCCGCGCACCCGGACGTAGGGATCGTGGGGGTCGGACATGGGAACGCACTCCGGCCTTCGGCTCCGGCAAGGGACAAACTCCGCGATTCTATGCGACGCTGCCCGGTGACACCCAGTGACCGGCACGGGTGCGGCGCCTACGGCTCTGTGCGAGTTTGGAAAGCACGATGCCCGTCGA
Organism: Streptomyces sp. NPDC086077; assembly: GCF_040686175.1. Classification (NCBI taxonomy): domain Bacteria; kingdom Bacillati; phylum Actinomycetota; class Actinomycetes; order Kitasatosporales; family Streptomycetaceae; genus Streptomyces; species Streptomyces sp. NPDC086077. Next base: position 8,796 of record NZ_JBFBJT010000028.1, read on the forward strand.
CACCCGCGTGGAAGGTCCGTGACCATGACTAGTCCCGGTTTCGGTTTCGGACGCAGCCCCTTCGAGGAGTTCGACGAGCTGATGTCCCGGTTCTTCGGCGACGCGGCACCGGCCTCGTCCGCCCGGCGGATGCAGCGCGTCGACATCGGCAGCCTGCTGTCGGAACGGGCCCGTGAACTGGTTGCCCGGGCAAGGGACATCGCCGCCGTGGAGGGCAGCGAGGAACTCGACGCCCGGCACCTGCTCGCCGCGGCCACCGAGCACGACTCCACCCGGCGGCTGCTCACCGAGGCGGGCGCCGACCCCGACCGGCTGCGCGAGCGGCTCGGTGGCGCCACCGAGGGGGCCGAGAAGACCGAGCCCGGCACGCTCACCCCGGCCGCCAAGCGGGCGCTGCTCGACGCCTACCGGATATCCCGCGCCGAGGGCTCCTCGTACATCGGCCCCGAGCACCTGCTGCGCGCCCTCGCAGCCAACCCGGAGTCGACGGCCGGCGAGGCGCTCGCCGCCGGCGGCTGGGAGGGCGCCAGGCTGCCCAGCGAGGGACCGGGCGAGCGCAAGGGACCCAGCAACACGCCGACCATCGACGAGTACGGCCGTGACCTCACCGAGGACGCCCGCGCGGGCCGACTCGACCCCGTGATCGGCCGGGACGAGGAGGTCGAGCAGACCATCGAGGTGCTCTCCCGGCGCAGCAAGAACAACCCCGTCCTCATCGGCGACCCCGGCGTCGGCAAGACCGCCGTCGTCGAGGGCATCGCCCAGCGCATCGCCGCCGACGACGTCCCGAAGACGCTGGCCGGCAAGCGGCTGGTCTCGCTCGACCTGGCCGGGATGGTGGCCGGCACCAAGTACCGCGGCGAGTTCGAGGAGCGGCTCAAGAAGCTGCTCGAGGAGGTCGGCGAGCACGCCGACGAACTGGTGCTCTTCCTCGACGAGATGCACACCGTCGTCGGCGCAGGTGGCGGCGGCGAGGGCGCCCTGGACGCGGGCAACATGCTCAAGCCCGCCCTGGCCCGCGGCGAACTGCACCTCATCGGCGCCACCACGGTCGACGAGTACCGCAAGCACGTCGAGAAGGACGCCGCCCTGGAGCGCCGCTTCGCCCCGATCCTGGTCGGCGAGCCGTCGGTCGACGACACCGTGGAGATCCTGCGCGGCCTGCGCGACCGCTACGAGGCCCACCACCAGGTCCGGATCACCGACGAGGCGCTCGTCGCGGCCGCTGAGCTGTCCGACCGGTACATCACCTCCCGTTTCCTGCCCGACAAGGCGATCGACCTGATGGACCAGGCCGCCGCACGGGTCCGGCTGCGCGCCCGGACGCCGCTCGCGGACACCCGCGAGATCGAGGACCGGATCGCCGCCCTGAACCGGGAGAAGGACCAGGCCGTCGCCGACGAGGAGTACGAGCGGGCCAAGGAGCTGCGCGACCGGGTCAAGGAGGCCGAGGAGCGCCTCGGCGAGGCGGGCAAGGCCGAGGCGCAGACCCCCAAGGTCACCGCCGACGACATCGCCGAGGTCGTCTCCCGCACCACCGGTATTCCCGTCGCCGAACTCACCGAGGAGGAGCGGGAACGGCTGATGAAGCTGGAGGAGCACCTCCACGAGCGGGTCGTCGGCCAGGACGAGGCGATCACCGCGGTGGCGCGTGCCGTACGGCGGGCCCGGGCCGGCATGAGCGACCCGAACCGCCCCGTCGGCAGCTTCCTCTTCCTCGGCCCGACCGGCGTCGGCAAGACCGAACTGGCCCGTGCCCTCGCCGCCGCGCTGTTCGGCGACGAGCACCGGATGATCCGCCTCGACATGAGCGAGTTCCAGGAGCGGCACACCGTCTCCCGGCTGGTCGGCGCCCCGCCGGGATACGTCGGCCACGAGGAGGCGGGCCAGCTCACCGAGGCGGTGCGCAGGCAGCCGTACGCCGTGCTGCTGCTGGACGAGGTGGAGAAGGCGCACCCGGACGTGTTCAACACGCTGCTGCAGCTGCTGGACGACGGCCGGCTGACCGACGCCCAGGGCCGTACGGTGGACTTCAAGAACACGGTCGTGATCATGACGTCGAACATCGGCGCCGACCGGATCCTCGCCGCCGGTGTCGAGGACTACGCCACGGTGCGCGAGTCGGTGATGGACGTGCTCAACCGGCACTTCCGGCCCGAGTTCCTCAACCGCATCGACGAGATCATCGTCTTCCGCGGCCTGGACCGCACCCAGCTGCGCGAGATCGTGGAACTGCTGCTGGAGCACACCCGGCGCCGCCTGCACGCCCAGGACGTCACCCTGGAGGTCACCGAAGCCGCCGCGGACCTGCTGGCCGACCTCGGTCACCAGCCCGACTTCGGCGCCCGCCCGCTGCGCCGCACCATCCAGCGCGAGGTCGACGACCGCCTCGCCGACCTGCTGCTGTCCGGCGACCTGAAGCCGGGCGACCGGGCCCGGGTGGACGCCGTCGCCGGGGCGGTGGAGGTGCGGGCCGAGCAGCCGGCCGAACTATGAGCGGACGACCGCGGCCAGCCGCCGGTAGGAGTCCAGCAGCGCCTCGTGGTCGTACGTGCTGGTGGTGACGAGCACCTCGTCGGCGCCGGTCTCCTTCAGCACCGTCTCCAACTCGTGGGCGACCTGTTCCTCGGTGCCCGCGAGCTGGCCGGTGAGGCCGGAGTCGTAGAAACCGCGCTCCTTGTCCGTCATGGGCAGCCCCTCGACGCGCTCGGCGGGCGGCAGCGGCGGGAAGGTGCCGTGCGTGCGGGAGTACGCCATCGACCAGGCCTCGGGGATCAGCAGCCGCCGGGCGTCCTCGGGGGTCGCCGCCACGGCGACGGTGCCGGAGACGACGACGTAAGGCTTTCGCGCCCACTGCGACGGGCGGAAGTGCGTGCGGTAGTGGTCGATGCCGCGTCGCATCCTCTCCCGGTCGCGCAGGTCGCCGATGACCATCGGCAGGCCCGTGCGGGCCGCGATCGCGGCGCCCTCGCCGATCGCGAGCACGAAGGGCGGCACGCTCAGGCCCTCCGCGGGACGGGCGTGCACCCGCGTCGGGGAGGTGCCGCGGAACCAGCCGAGCAGTTCCTCCAACTGGGCCGCGAAGTCCTCGGCGTCGTCCTTGTCCCGGCCGAGCGCCCTGCGTACACCGTCGGTGAATCCCACCGAGCGTCCGAGCCCCATGTCGATCCGGCCCGGGAACAGGGACTCCAGCACGCCGAACTGCTCGGCGACGACCAGGGGCTGGTGGTTGGGCAGCATGACACCGCCGGTGCCCACCCGGATCGTCCGGGTCGCGCCGGCCACGGCGGCCGCCAGCACCGTCGGCGCGGATCCGGCGACGCCGGGCACGCCGTGGTGCTCCGACACCCAGAAGCGGTGGTAACCGAGTTCCTCCACTTCCCGCGCCAGCCGGACGGTGTCACGCAGCGCCTCCGGCGCCGTATGCCCCTCGCGGGTACGCGAGCGGTCCAGCACGGAGAAACGGGTCGAGGCGATCACGGAGGTCACACACCGTTCAACGTCCGACGGGGCCCGGCATTCCCGCCGCGGCGGCCGCGAAGGAGCCGGCAGGCGTACGGGCTCGCGCTCAATTCGTTGGCACGCGTGCACCGTGCCGCTCTACCGTAAGGCCACCACCTCGCACCTCCCGGTGCGCCGGCTACGGGTACTTCCTTCGAAAAGCAGCTCCGTCGCCGAACAGATCTCGGGAGGCGCGAGCGCCGGTGTGCCCGGTGCGCCGGTGACGCGTTCTTCGTGGTTCGACTCCATGCAGGCCCACCCGAGGGCCTGTCGCCCCTCGGGGGCGGCGCGTCGCCTCACTGGATCTCGGGCACCCCGGCCTCCTTCCGGCAGGCGGAGGACTTTCCGCCGGCGGATCGGCGAGGTCGGGCACGGGCCGCAGTCTGTCTAGGGTGGGGGTGTGACAGCTCGCGACCAACGCCCGATCGCCGTGTTCGACCTCGACAACACCCTCGCCGACACGGCCCACCGGCAGCGCTTCCTGGAGGGCAGGCCGCGGGACTGGGACGGCTTCTTCGCCGCCGCGCCAGCGGATCCGCCGCTCGCCGAGGGTGTCGCGATGGCGCGGGCGAGCGCTGAGGAGTGCGAGGTCGTGTATCTCACCGGGCGGCCCGAGCGGTGCCGGCAGGACACGCTCGACTGGCTCGCCGCCCAGGGACTGCCCGAGGGGCGGGTCCACATGCGGCGCGACGCCGACCGCAGGCCCGCCCGGCACACCAAGCTGGAGACGCTGCGCAGGCTCGCCCGGACCCGGGAGATCCGGATGCTCGTGGATGACGACGAACTGGTGTGCGAGGACGCGGAGCGGGCCGGGTTCGCCGTCGTACGGGCGCGCTGGGCGACCCCGTCCGCCGAGCTCAAGGTGGCGCAGGAGCGCGAGGGGCGGACCTGACAGGGCAGGGTCTCAGCCGGTCTCCTCCAGCCGGAAGCCGACCTTCATGCTCACCTGCCAGTGCGCGATCTCCCCGTTCTCCAGCTGGCCCCGCACTTCCGTCACCTCGAACCAGTCGAGATTGCGCAGGGTCTGCGAGGCACGCTCGATGCCGTTGCGGACGGCCTGTTCCATGCCCTCGGGTGAGGTGCCGACGAGGTCCGTGACCCGGTAGGTGTGGTTCGACATGCGGTTACTCCTCTCCGCGCGGTGACGAAGGCGTCAGATGTCTCCCGCGTCACTCCACCGTGCCCGAAGTGGCAGCGGAGCGCGAGGCGTCGGCCACCTTTCCGGAATCGCTTGACCTCCGCATTGGTCCATACCAAAATCCAGACACCCGTACGAGTCCCCACTCGTTCCCCCCACGTCGGGCCCCTTTCCCCTGTCCTCCAGACAGAACAGGACCGCCGTGAAGCTTCGACTCCTCGCCCTCGCCTGCGTCTCCGCGTCCCTCCTCGGCGGGTGCGCGCTCGTGCCGTCGAGCGGGGCCGAACGGCGCACGGTGACCGTCTGGCTGATGAAGGGCAGTGCCTCGGCGCAGTTCCTGGAACGGTTCACCGAGCAGTTCGAGCGCACGCACGAGGACCTCGACCTCGACATCCGCATCCAGGAGTGGACCGGCATCGGAGAGAAGGTGCAGGCGGCGCTTGAGGCCGAGACCCCGGACGGACCCGATGTCATCGAGGTCGGCAACACCCAGGTCCCGCAGTACGTCGACGGCGGCGGCCTGCTCGACCTGACGCTGGAGTCGCTGCGGGACTGGGGCATGCGCGACTGGCTGCCCGGCCTCGCCGAACCGGGCCGGCAGCGCTCGACGCAGTACGGCATCCCCTGGTACGCGGCCAACCGTGTCGTCATCTACCGCAAGGACCTGTTCGAGCAGGCCGGGATCGCCGGCCCGCCGAAGACGCGCGAGGACTGGCTCGCCGCCACCGAGAAGCTCAGCTCCGGCGGGAACCAGGGGATCTATCTGGCCGGACAGGACTGGTACACACTCTCCGGATTCATCTGGGACGAGGGCGGCGACCTCGCGAAGGAGAGCGGCGGCGTCTGGACCGGCACCCTGGACACCCCCGCCGCCCTGCGCGGCATGGACTTCTACCGCCGGCTCCAGGCGCTCGGCGGGGGACCGGTCGACGCGGACGAGGAACACCCGCCGCAGGCCGAGGAGTTCGCCAAGGGCAGGATCGCCCAGATCGTGGCCGTACCGGGCCAGGCCCGCGCCATCGTCCAGCAGAACCCCCGACTGGAAGGCGAGCTGGGCTTCTTCCCCGTCCCCGGCACGTCCGCCGGCAAGCCTGGCGCGGTCTTCACCGGCGGCTCCGACCTCGTGGTACCGAAGCGCACCGACCAGCGCGACGGCGCCGTCACCGTCGTCGAGGAACTCACCGGAGCCAAGTGGAACACCGAACTGGCCCGGGCCATGAACTACGTCCCCAACAAGACGACCCTCGCCGCGGCCGTCGCCGGCGAGGAGGGGGTCGCCGCCATGGCGGCGGGTGCCGCGCAGGGGCGGGCGACCCCCAGTACGCCCGAGTGGGCCGCCGTCGAGGCGGACAACCCGATCAAGGAGTACATGACCAGGGTGCTCACCGGCGCCGACCCGGCGACGGAGGCCCGCCGCGCCTCCCGTCGGATCACCGAGGCGCTGGCGGTCCCCCTCGGCTGATCAGCCGGCGGTGCTCAGCGACAGCGCGAAACGTCCCTCCCCGTCCGTCCACCAGTGGGACAACTCCAGTCCGACGGCGGCCAGTTCGGTGCGCACCCGCTCCTTGCGGAACTTCGCCGACACCTCGGTGCGCAGTTCCTCGCCCGCCGCGAAGTCGACGGCGAGGTCGAGGGAGGGGATCTTCACGGTCTGCGCGGTCAGGGAGCGCAGCCGCATCTCGATCCACTCGTTCCCCGCGTCCCACAGGGCCACGTGGGCGAAGGCGTCGGGGTCGAAGTCGGCGTCCAGCTCGCGGTTGACGACCGACAGGACGTTCTTGTTGAACGCGGCTGTCACGCCGGCCGCGTCGTCGTACGCCCTGACCAGCACCTGCTCGTCCTTGACCAGGTCGGTGCCGAGCAGCAGCGCGTCGCCGGGGGAGAGCAGGGAGCGGATCGAGGCGAGGAACGCCGCGCGCTCCTGCGGCAGCAGGTTGCCGATCGTGCCGCCGAGGAACGCCACCAACCGCGGACCCGGCGTGTCCGGCAACTTGAGCGCCACCGTGAAGTCGGCGATCAGCGCGTGCACGTCCAGGCCGGGCCGTTCCGCGACGAGCGCCTCACCGGCCTGGGTGAGGGCGCTGTCGCTGACGTCGACCGGGACGTACGTGTGCAGCCCGGTCAGCGCGTCGAGCAGGTGCCGGGTCTTCTCCGAGGAGCCGGAACCCAGCTCGACCAGGGTGCGGGCGCCGCTCGCCGCGGCGATCTCGGTGGCACGGTCGATGAGGATCTCCCGCTCGGCCCGGGTCGGGTAGTACTCCGGCAGTTCGGTGATCTGCTCGAAGAGCTCGCTGCCCCGGGCGTCGTAGAACCATTTCGGCGGCAGGGTCTTGGGCGAACTCGTCAGGCCCTTCAGGACGTCGGCGCGCAGTGCGGCCTCCGTGGCGTCCTCGGGCAGGGTGCGGGTGAGAAGGAACGGACTCACGTGCGGGGCTCCTTCGAGGGTGGGGCCGCCGAGGCGTCGCTCGGCTCCTTGAGCGGGGTGAGCTGTACATCGGTGCCGCCGGCCACCAGCAGGGTGTGGTCGGGCACCTCGTGCCAGCGGGGATCGTCGTCGTACGGTTCCGAGGCCACGACCGTGCCGCCGCCCGGCGGGCGGACGTACCAGAGGGTGTCGCCCCAGGCGGTCGCGGCGATGGACTCGCCGTCGGTCAGCAGCAGGTTCAGCCGGGAGCCCGGGGCCGCCGCCGCGACCTCGGGGACCGTGTCGGCCAGCGCCCGGCCCGGGTCGTCGCCGGCGCGCAGCCTGGCGAGGACGAGCGCCCACACGAGCGCGGAGTCGTTGCGTGCCTCCAGGGACAGCAGGTCCACGGGGGGCAGTCTCCGGGCCACTTCGGCGAGTGAGTGGGGCCAGCCCACGACCGCGCCGTTGTGGCTGAACAGCCAGGATCCCGCGGCGAACGGCGCCGCCGCGGCCTCCGCGTCGGCACCCGCAAGTGTCGCGTCCCGCACGGCGGCGAGCAGCGTCCGGGTGCGGACGACCCGGGCCAGATCGGCGAAGGACAGATCCGCCCAGATCGGTCCGGCCCGCCGGTAGCGGGCCGGCAGCGGATCGCCCTGCGCGTACCAGCCCACGCCGAAACCGTCGGCGTTGACGGTTCCGTACCGCTGCCGCCGGGGCGCCCAGGACTGCCGGTACAGGCCGAACGGGGGCTCCACCAGCAGCCTGCCGAGAAACTCCTCGGGCCCGGTGTACGCGAGGTGACGGCACATCAGACGTCCCCCGTGCGAGCCGTGCGGAAGCCGGAGAAGATCTGCCGCCGGATCGGAAGGTCCCAGTTGCGGAAGGTGCCCCGGCAGGCCACCTGGTCCACGGCGAAGGAACCTCCGCGCAGCACCTTGTGCTCCGGCCCGAAGAAGACCTCCGAGTACTCCTTGTACGGGAACGGCCTGAAGCCCGGGTACGGCTGGAAGTCGCTCGCCGTCCACTCCCACACGTCACCGATCAACTGCCGTACGCCCAGCGGTGACTCGCCCTCGGGGTGGCTTCCGGCCGGGGCCGGGCGCAGATGGCGCTGGCCGAGGTTGGCGTGCTCGGGCGTCGGGTCGGCGTCACCCCACGGGTAGCGCGTCGAGCGGCCGGTCGCCGGGTCGAACCGGGCGGCTTTCTCCCACTCGGTCTCGGTGGGCAGCCGGCGCCCGGCCCAGCGGGCGTACGCGTCCGCCTCGTACCAGCACACGTGCAGCACCGGCTCGTCGGACGGCACCACCTCGGTGACGCCGAAGCGGCGCCGCAGCCACTGACCGCCGTCCCGGTGCCAGAACAGCGGCGCCTTGATGGCGGTGCGGCGGATGTGCGCCCAGCCGGCCGCCGTCCACCAGCGGTCGTCGTCGTAGCCGCCGTCCTCGATGAACGCCTGGTAGGCGCCGTTCGTCACCGGCGTGGTGTCGATCCAGAACGACGCCACCTCACGCCGGTGCGCCGGCCGCTCGTTGTCCAGCGCCCAGGGCTCCGTGGAGGTGCCCATGGTGAACGGGCCGCCGGGCACCAGGACTTCGGCCGGCCCGGTGAACAGCGGCACGGGCTCGGGGTCGGGGGCGTGCAGGGCTTGAGGGCCCTTGCGGAGCTGATGGGTGATCAGCATGGTCTCGTCGTGCTGCTGTTCGTGCTGCGCGATCATGCCGAAGGCGAAGCCCGCCTCCGTGAGCCGGGTGCCGTGGAACGCGGTGCCGGCCAGCACGTCCAGGGCCCGGCCGCGCACCTCGGCCGCGTACCGGCGGGCCTCGCCAGGTGCCAGCAGCGGCAGCGTGGGCCGTTCCGCGCGCGGGTGCTCGAAGGCGTCGTACAGGCTGTCTATCTCGGGCCGTATCGCCTCCTGGCCGGCGACCGCGCGCAGCAGCCAGAGCTCTTCCTGGTTGCCGATGTGCGCGAGGTCCCACACCAGCGGGGACATCAGCGGCGAGTGCTGGGCGGTGAGGTCGGGCTCCTCGACACAGCTCGTGAGCAGCGTGGTGCGGTCCCGCGCGGCGACGAGCGACGCCAGGGCGCGGTCCCGGAAGGCCTCGCTGTCGATCTCGCTGTCCGTCTCGGTGCCGATGACGGGGTCGGTCATGTGCGCGGGTCCTTCCCTTGCCGGCGGCGGCCGTTGCCGCGCTGCCTGTCGAGCAGATCGTCGGCGGGGCAGCGGCCCCGGAGGACATAGCGGTCCCGGTAGGCGGCGACGGCGTCCGTCACCGCGGTGGACGCGCCGAGCCGCGGCAGCGCCCGCAGCGCCGCCGCGAAGCACGCGACGGCCACCTCGTGCAACTCCGGGTCGGCGAGCCCGTACCGGGCCGCGTCGAGCCACAGCGGGTTGTGCGGCGCCGGCAGGGCCCCGGTGCGTTCGGTCAGCGGTTTGACCGTGCGGTAGGCGGTCTCCGCGGCCTCCGGGTCGTCGAACAGCGCCGTCGTCACCGCGAGCGGCACGATCCACCCGTCCTCACCGGGCTGCGCGTCCATCATGCGCAGTTCGAGATGGCCGCGCGGCCGGACCGGCGGGAACAGCGTGGTGAGGTGATAGCCGAGGTCGTCCCAGGTCGGCGGCCTGGGCGCCCCCGATCTGGTCCATTCCCGGAAGGTCAGTCCGTCCGGCACGTGCCACGGGCCGTCGTCCTGCCGTACGCACATCACCTGGGAATCCAGCACGTGCCGGGCCCAGGCGCCGCGCGGCTCGGCGTCCAGGGCGGGCGCGCCCGCCCGGCCCGCGCCGATCTGGACCCAGCGCAGCTGCCGGGTGGACAGCCAGCCGGTGGGTTCGCGGCCGGCCAGCGGGGAGTTGGCGAACGCCGCCAGCAGGACCGCGCCCAGTTGGTGCGCCAGCCACCAGCGCCGTACATGGCCGAGCGGGCCGGGCTCCTCGTGCCCGGCGTCCAGGCACACCTGGACCGACGCCGAGGTGCACATCATGGCGCGACCGGCCGGGCCGGTGCGGTCGAGGAAGGTCTCCATCGCCTCGTAGCGCGGCTCCCGCAGGAATCTGCGGGGGGAGTGCCACGGGTCGTGGCCGATGCCGAGGAGGCCGAGATCGTGCTCGCGCAGTGCCGCGCGAACGGCGTCCAGATCGGCGGAGACGGTGTCCACGCACTCCATCAGGGAGGCGGCGGGCGGAGAACTCAGCTCCAGCTGGCCGCCGGGTTCGACGGTCAGCGCCGACCTCAGAGGGACGGTGCGCAGTGCGGCGTAGGCCGCTTCGAGTCGTTCGGGTGTCACGGGAAGCTGCGGGCCGCGCAGCTCGTGGACGAGCCATTCCACTTCGACGCCGACGGTGCGCGGCGGTCCGGTCTTGAAGCAGATGCCCCGGACCAGGGCCTCCACCTCGGGTTCGGTGACGGCTGTACGTGGCTCCGTACAGTCGCTCATTGAGTCGGACATGTCGGGATCCTCCTGAGATTCCACCATGCCGCCGGACCGCCGAACGGCAAGTCGGACCGGCACACTCGTCCCACCCAAGCCCCTCGTGTCGCCTCGCACAAGGGTGCACATCCGGACTTCCCGGACCGGATGCCCGCGCCTCGGGGCCGGGGGAAACTCTGTTGCACCGCAGGACCAGCATCGCTCACGATGCGTTCATGAGCACGACGGGGGAGATCGCGGGGCGCGCGGTCGTGGCGCCCACGGGGGTGGCGCCATGAGCGCGCGGCTGCGCGGCATCGCGCGGGAGACCGAGGAAATCGTGGTCGCGGGCGCCTATCAGCTGTCGAACGGGCGTACGGTTTCGATCGCGGCGGCGGTGGCGGCCGCACGCGACGGGACCCGGATGTACGGCCCTGAGCCGGTGCCGGTCGCGGCGGCGCCCGCGGTCGACACGATCGTCGAGGTCACCGGCGAGAGCAGCCTGGAGGCGGCCCGCCGGATCGGCGACGCGGCGGTGCTGAACTTCGCCTCGGCGCGCAATCCCGGCGGCGGCTTCCTGAACGGCGCCCAGGCCCAGGAGGAGGCACTGTGCCGCGCCTCCGCGCTGTACGCGTGCCTGCGGCGGGTCCCGGAGTTCTACGACCACCACCGCACCCACCGCGACCCGTTCTACACCGACCGTGTGATCCACTCACCGGCCGTCCCGGTCTTCCGCGACGACCGCGGCCGCCTGCTGGACGAGCCGAGCACGGCCGGTTTCCTCACGGCGGCCGCCCCCAACGCCGGGGTCGTGCGCCGTACGGCACCGGAGCGGGCGGCCGACCTGCCGCGCGCCCTCGCCGCGCGCGCCGAACGCGTCCTGGAGGTCGCGGCCCGCCACGGCTACCGGCGGCTGGTCCTGGGCGCCTGGGGCTGCGGGGTCTTCCAGAACGATCCGGCGCAGGTCGCCGGTGTCTTCCGGGACCTGCTGGGGCCGGACGGGCGATTCTCGGGGAGGTTCGCGCACGTGGTCTTCGGCGTGCTGGACCGCACACCTGGGGCGGTCACCCGCAGCGCCTTCGAGCGCACGTTCCCCGAACGTCAGCTCCAGCCGTAGCGCTCGCGCAGCCGGTGCCGGACCGAGTTGAAGCGCATCCGGTCCAGGGCACAGGCCTCCCGGCGCATGCCCTTCTCGTGCAGCCGCAGCACCCGGCCCACATCCACCCAGGAGTCACGCCCCGACCGGTCCCACGGCCCGTTCCCTATCGGCACCCACCGGGGCAAGCCCCGGCTCCCCTGGAGCGGCTTCGCCGCGCCCCCTGCTACGCCGTCGTGCCGCCTGCTGGACAACTGCACGGCCAGGAACGTGCCCGCGGCTTCCCGGGCCACCACCAGCACCGGGCGGTCCTTGCCCCGCCCGTCGTTCTCCTCGTAGGGCACCCACGTCCACACGATCTCCCCAGGGTCGGGGTCGCCGTCGTGCGCGGGCGAGTACTCGGTGCGCACCCGGCCCACCTCGCGCGGGTCGGCCTGGGTGGTGGCGGTGGGGCCGAAGCGGCCGGGGACGTTCTCGTCCGTGAAGGCAGTCACCGGGTCACGGTAACCGGCGACCGTGAAGCCTTGGCCGACGGGCGGGCGAACACCCCTGTGCCGCCGGGGGCTCCGAGGCCAGGGGCTCCGGCGGGCGCAGCTCGTGCCAGCGCAGTTCCGCCTCCAGTTGCGCGGCGAGCGAGACGAGCAGGGGTTCGCTGTGCGCGGGACCCAGCAACTGGGCACCGACCGGCAGACCGCCGGTGACGAAGCCCGCCGGGATGTTCACGCCGGGCCAGCCCAGCACGTTCCACGGCCAGGCGTAGGGGCAGGCGGCGATCATCGCGCGGTCGGTGGCCAGCCCGCCGAGCCGCAGCATGGCACCGATCCGGAGCGGGGGAGCGGCGGTGGTCGGCGTCAGGATCACGTCGTACGACGAGAAGAACGCGCCGATCCGGCGGTGCAGCGCCGCCTCCGCGCGCCGGGCGGCCCGCAGCGGCGCCCCGCCGAGCAGCCGGCCCAGCCGCGCGGCGTCCCGGGTGCGCGGGTCGAGCAGGGCGGCGTCGGGGGCCTCACGGACCCAGTCCGCGACACCGGCGGTGGCGCGGGGCACGAAGGTCAGCCCGATCTGCCCGTAGGGCGGGTCGGCCTCCTCGACCGTGTGGCCCGACGCGGCCAGTTTCCCGGCGAGTTCGACGACCCGGGCGCGGATCTCGGGGTGCAGCCGGGCGGGCACCGCGGTGAACGGCGGCTTCAGCGCGAGGGCGATGCGCAGCCGCCCGGGGTCACGGCCCACCGCCCCGGACACGTCGACCGTGGGCGGGCGGTGCGGATCCTGGTCGTGGTTGCCGCAGGCGGAGTCCAGCAGCAGGGCCGCGTCCGCGACGGTACGGGCCAAGGTGCCGTTGACCGTGATGCCGTGGAACGATTCGCCGCGCGGCCAGGTCGAGATGCGCCCACGCTGCGGCTTGATGCCGATCAGATGCGTCCAGGACGCCGGGATGCGCACCGAACCGGCGCCGTCCGAGCCGAGCGCCGCCGGCACCAGCCCCGCCGCGACCGCCGCCGCCGAGCCACCCGAGGAACCGCCCGGCGTGTGCTCGGTGTTCCACGGGTTGCGGGTCGCGCCGAACGCGGGTCCCTCGGTGAACGGCCACTGCCCGAGTTCGCAGGTGTTGGTCTTGCCGACGATCACCGCGCCGGCCGCGCGCAGCCGCCGTACCGCCTCGCAGTCCTCGGCGGCCGGGGCGAACGTGCCCGGACAGCCGAACGCGGTGGGCTCGCCGGCCACGTCCATGTCGTCCTTGACGGCGACGGGCACCCCGAGGAGCGGCCGTCGCGCCCCGACGGCCAGTTCGCGGTCAGCGGCCTCGGCCTCGGCGAGCGCCGCCTCGGTCCGCACGATCCGGAAGGCGTTGAGTGTGCCCTGCGTCGCCTCGATCCGGGCCAGGGCCGCCTCGACGAGCGCGCGCGAGGTGACCTCGCCGTCGGCGAGCGCGCGGGCGGTCTCCGCCAGACCGGCAAAAGGGTCGAGCGTCATGCGGGACACCTCCGGAGCGTGTGGACTACCGAACGGTAACGTCAGGAGGGCCGCGGGGGAACGGTGTTGGGGCAGAGGGGTGGGGGCGTGGACGGCCCGTGCCCCCGCAGTCCCGCGGGGGCACCGGCCGCTGTGGGGGGTCAGGCGTTCGGGTCGAAGGGGATTCCGGCGGGCATCGAGTGGGCGAGGGCGTACTGGAAGTCGCCGTCGTCGATCTTGATGGTGGCCGAGCCGAAGTCGGCGCTCAGCAGCTTGTCGCGGTATCCGGCCGGGTAGCCGTTCCAGCCGACGAGGCGCGGGAAGAACCAGCCGCCCGTGGCGTTCTCCGGCGGCTCGTCGTTGCCGCCCGCGAACCGGAAGCAATGGCTCCCGGCACCGTCCTTGTGGTACACGATCTTCGGGTGCGTGCCGTCGAAGCGGATCGACGAACGGGCGGCCACCTCATAGGTGTTGTGCTGGGACACCGACACGTACCGGGCCTCGTTGTCGTTGACCCACACCACCACGTGCTCCCAGTCGTGGGTGTGCCCGATGGCGGCAGGACCGAGGGTCACCTGGTCCTTCTCGAAGTAACTGGCGTACATCACCGCGCACCAGCCGTTGTTGCACTTGGCGCGCGAGTACGTGTTGGCGTTGGCCAGCTGGGCCTGGTCGTGGCAGCGGCCGTTGACGTCACCGCCCAGCTCGAGGCCGGGATTGAGGGTGCCGTCGGCGCCGATGGCGGCGGTGGCGTAGCAGCCGTCGCCGTCGTAGTCGTAGGCGGGGGAGAAGGTCTGTTCGAGCCCGTCGGCGTTCTGGGGCAGCAGTTGCAGAACGTTCGCGTGGGCACTCGCCGGGACGGCCACGAGCAGTGCCATCGCGCCGAGCGCGCCGAGGACGGCCCTGGCGAGGGGTCTTGCGATGCGCATCACACCTCCTTGGTCGGCGCTGCCGTCAGCAGTAGAGGTTGCCGCCGGGGGAGACCCCGAGGATGGAGGTGAACCGGTGGTAGGCGTCCACGCGGCTCTGCACCTGGGCCGGGTTCCTGCCGTCGCACTCCAGGGAGCCGTTGATGCTGCGGATCGTCTGGCCGAAGCCGGCGCCGTTGACCATGGCGTTGTGCGGGGTCATGGTGCCGGGGCCGGACTGGGTGTTCCAGTACCACAGGCCGGTCTTCCAGGCCACGGCCGGGTCGTTCTGCACCAGCCAGGGGTTGTTGAGCAGATCGATGCCGAGCGCGTCGCCCGCGGCCTTGTAGTTGAAGTTCCAGCTGAGCTGGATGGGACCGCGCCCGTAGTAGGCCGCCTGGCCGGCCGGGCAGCCGTACCACTGGCCCCAGTCGCAGTAGTGCGGGTAGTTGGCCTGGTTCTGCTCGACGATGTGGACGAGGCCGCCGGTCTCGTGGTTGACGTTGGCGAGGAAGGCGGCGGCCTCCTGCTTGCGCACGGTGTCGCTGCCGGTCTTGGCGAAACCGGGGTAGGCGCTCAAGGCCGCGGTGAGTCCGCTGTAGGTGTAGAACGCGTTCCGGCCCGGGAACATCTGGTTGAACTGGGCCTCGGAGACGACGAATCCGGACGGGTTGCCGCCTCCACCGCTGCCGGGCGCGTTCCACTTCTGGTTCGCGGCGCCGGTGCAGCTCCAGATCTGCAGCCGGGTGCCGTTGGCGCTGCTGTTCTCCCGGACGTCGAGGCACTTGTTCGCGGCCGGGTTGACGATGTCCCGCGCCGCGGTGACGACCCACTGCTGGTTGGCGCCCCCGGAGCAGTCCCACAGTTGGACCGCCGCACCGTCGGCGGTGCTGCGCTCGACGACGTCCAGGCACTTGCCGAGCGCACGGAGGGTTCCGTCACCCGGGTTGGACCAGACCTGGGCGCCGGTCCCGTTGCAGTCGTAGAGCTGTACGGCGGTGCCGTTGGCGCTGCCGGCGCCCGCCACGTCGACGCACTTTCCGGCGAGCCCGGTGATCGTGCCGTCGGCGGCCTGGGCGGGGGTCGCGGTGAACAGGGCGGTGACGACGGCGGAGAGGGCGACGAAGGCCGTGAACCGGCCGATCAGGCTCCGTCGGGTACCGGGACGTCTGAGGTGGGAGATGCGCATGCTGGACGACGCTCCTTGGGTGGGGGTTCGCGTCATCGCGCGCTCGGACGCCCTGCGGATGGTTCGTCAGGTGGCGAGGCAAGGGGCGACGTTCACCCTGGGGACGGCCGAGTGCGCGGACGGGGGAGGTATCGTCCGGTGAAACTAAAGGTATGGACCATCTTAGTCAAGGCGTGAAGTAAGGTCTGGCGTATAGGAGTTGAGCTGGGCGTAGGCTTTCGGAAACGCGAACGGCCGGCTCCGACCCCCGCTCATGCGGGTCGGAGCCGGCCGGGTTCGGGCCCGGTGATCAGGCGGCCTGCGGCACCGCCCGCCCGTGCACGCGCGCCACGACCTCCGTGAGCTGCGCGGCGACCTCGGCGTCGTCGGCCGGGTGGGTCTCGGCGAAACGGGTCACGGAGCCGGGGATGGAGAGCTTGATGTCCTCCAGCACCGTGGCGCCGGCGATGCCCAGCGCCTTGCGGGCCTCGTCCTGCGCCCAGACGCCGCCGTACTGACCGAATGCGGTGCCGACCACGGCGACCGGCTTGCCGCCCAGCGCGCCGGCGCCGTACGGGCGGGACAGCCAGTCGATGGCGTTCTTCAGCACGGCCGGAATGGTGCCGTTGTACTCCGGGGTGAACAGCAGCAGGGCGTCGGCCGAGCCGGCGGCCTCGCGAAGACGCGCGGCGGCGGCCGGGACCGTGCCCTCGACGTCGATGTCCTCGTTGTAGAAGGGGATCTCGGCCAGGCCCTCGTACAGCTGGACGTCGACACCCTCGGGAGCGAGCTTGACGGCCGCCTCGGCGAGCTGGCGGTTGTGCGAGCCGGCGCGGAGGCTGCCGACGAGGGCGAGGATGCGTACAGACATGGGGAACTCCATGGGGGATGCAGCGTGGGGTGAGTATCCGGACCGGGGTCCGCTTAAATCTCTATCACCCTAACCGGACCGCGGTCCAGTTTCTTCCCCGTGCTTTACGCTGTCTTCATGTCCGCCTCCCTGCCGCCGTTGCCGGAGTCCCGTGAGCCGCTGGGTGCCCCCGAGCTGCTGGAACTCGGCCCCTCCGTCGAGGAGCAGTGCCTGCGCGCGGACGCCGCGCGCAACCGCGCCCGGCTGCTGGAGGCCGCCGGCCTGCTGGTGGCGGAGCACGGCGCGGCGGCGCTGACCATGGAGGCGGTGGCCACGGCCGCGTCGGTGGGCAAAGGGACGGTCTTCCGCCGCTTCGGGGACCGGGTCGGCCTGCTGACGGCGCTCCTCGACCACTCCGAGAAGAAGTTCCAGGCCGCGTTCCTCGGCGGACCGCCACCGCTGGGGCCCGGCGCCCCGCCCGTGGAGCGGATGCGCGCGTTCGGCTGTGCCTCGCTGCGCCGGTCGGTGGAGGAGCTGGACCTGCAGCTCGCCGCCGAGGGGACCCCCGACCGCCGGCACAGCGCGGCGCCCCGGCAGTTGCTCCACCAGCACCTGGTCATGCTGGTGCGGCAGGTGGTGCCCGACGCGGACTGCGTCCTGCTCGCCCAGACGCTGATGAGCTACCTCGACCCGGCCGTGGTCCACCACCTGACCAAGCGCTGCGGCATGCCGCTGGAGCGGCTGGAGGCCGGGTGGGTCGACCTGGTGGCGCGCATCACGCGGACCGAGTGCCCGCCCGCCGGAGTCCTGACCGAGCAGCCCCGCGCCGCCGAGCAGTCCGGTACCGAACCGCCTTGCTGAGTCCCGGGCGGCCTGTTCGGCACGCCTGTGCTCGTTGAAGGCGGGAGCACGTTCCCCCGCCCGCCTCCCGTGCCGCCGCCTCTGCCAAGATGCGGTGCGTCATGGTGCAGATACCGAACACGCCCGCGTCCGCGCCGCCCGCGCGGCGCTCCGTGCCCACGAGCGCCGATGTGGCCCGCCTGGCCGGCGTCTCGCGTGCGACTGTCTCGTACGTCCTCAACAACACCAGCGCCGTACGGATCAGCGAGCCCACGCGCCGCCGGGTCCACGAGGCCGCGAAGGAACTCGGTTACGTCCCGCACGCGGCCGCCCGCAGCCTGCGCGCCGGGCACAGCCGGATGGTCCTGATGCCCTCCCCGGCCATCCCCGCAGGGCCGCTGTACGCGCGGTTCATCAACGAACTCCAGTGGGCCCTGAGCCGCCTCGACTACACGGTCGTCCAGTACGGCACGCTCGGCCCGCACGGTGAGGAAGCCGCCCGCGCCTGGGCCGAGTTGCGACCGGTCGCCGTGCTCGTGCCCGGCCAGGGCCTCGGCCCGCAGGGCGTCGCGGTGCTCAAGCGCTCCGGCGCCCGGGCGGTGGTCACCCTCGGCCCGGCGAGCGTCGAGGGCGCGCACGCCCTGCTCATGGACCACGCGGCCGTCGGCCAGGTGGCAGGGCGCCATCTCTACGAACGCGGAAGCCGTCGCATCGGCGTCGTGACGCCCGGGGAACCCGGCCTGGAGGCCTACTCCCGGCCGCGTCTGGACGGCGTACGGCAGGCACTGCACGGCACGGACGCCGTCGTCACCGAGCTGCCGCTCGCCTACGACGAGGAGGCCGCCGCACACCTCGCCGCGCGCTGGCGCGGGCTCGGCCTGGACGGGGTGTTCACGTACAACGACGAGTACGCGATGCTGCTGATGCGCGCCCTGCAGGACGAGGGCGTACGGATCCCCGAGGACACGGCGGTGATCGGCGCGGACGACCTGATGCTGGGCAGGCTGCTGAGGCCGCGCCTGAGCACCGTCCACCTCGAGCTGCCGTCCGGCCGGGAACTCGCGGAACTGGTCGACCGCGCGGTACGCGACCCGGGCGCCGCACCCGAGAGGCACGAAGTGCTGGGCGCCGCGGTGGTGCACCGCGACTCCAGCTGACACCCGGCTGCGGGGCCGCCACGTCCGGCACCGGCGCCCGCCGCGGCGGCAAGGCCGATCGGCGGGCCTTCAGCGGCGTGCGCCGGACGCCGGCAGGGCCGGACGTGGCACGGCATCCCTGCCAGGTGCCGGACCGGCTGGTGCCTACCCGGTTCCCTACTGGGCCTCGCCCTCCTGCGCCTGCTGCTCGGCGACCGCCTTGCGGACCTCGTCCATGTCCAGCTTGCGGGCCTGACCGATCACGTCCGTGAGGGCGGCCTCCGGCAGGGCGCCGGGCTGTGCGAACACCGCGACCCGGTCGCGCACGATCATCAGCGTCGGAATCGACTGGATGCCGAAGGCGGCGGCCAGCTCCGGCTGCGCCTCGGTGTCCACCTTGCCGAACACCAGGTCCGGGTTCTCCTCCGCGGCCTTCTCGTACACCGGGGCGAACTGACGGCACGGCCCGCACCAGGACGCCCAGAAGTCGATCAGGACGAACTCGTTGTCCGTGACCGTCTGGTCGAAGTTGTCCTTGGTGAGCTCAACTGTCTGGCTCATGGCGTGATCCCTACTTCCTGGTGTGGGGGCGAAGCCGTCGGCAGAACACGGTCGGACCGCCGGGTATTCCGGGCGTCCGATCGATCATGTAACGGCGCGCGTACCCATGTGGCCGACGCGCCACACCACCCATCAGACTGACCACCATGACGGAAAAGCAATCCATCGCCTACGACGTCGTTGTGCTCGGTGCCGGACCGGTGGGGGAGAACGTCGCCGACCGCACCCGCGCGGCCGGTCTGACCACGGCGGTCGTGGAGAGCGAACTGGTCGGCGGCGAGTGCTCTTACTGGGCCTGCATGCCCAGCAAGGCCCTGCTGCGCCCGGTCACCGCACGCGCGGACGCCCGCCGGGTGCCGGGGCTGAGCCAGCTGGTGCAGGGGGACCTCGACGTGACCGCGGTGCTCGCCCACCGCGACTACTACACCTCCCACTGGAAGGACGACGGCCAGGTCGCATGGCTCGACGGCATCGGGGCCGACCTGTACCGGGGCCATGGCCGCCTCGCCGGACCGCGTACGGTCGTCGTCACCGGACCCGACGGCGAGGAGAGCACCCTCACGGCACGCCACGCCGTCGCCGTCTGCACCGGCAGCCGCGCCCAGCTGCCCGGCCTGCCCGGACTCGCCGACGTCAGGCCCTGGACCAGCCGGGAGGCGACCAGCTCCCAGGAGGTGCCCGGGCGGCTCATCGTCGTGGGCGGTGGCGTGGTTGCCACCGAGATGGCCACCGTCTGGCAGGCCCTCGGCTCCCGCGTGACCGTCCTGGTGCGGGGCAAGGGCCTGCTGAACCGGATGGAGCCCTTCGCCGGTGAAATGGTCGCCGAGGCCCTCACCGAGGCCGGCGCGGACATCCGTACCGGCACCTCGGTCGAGTCGGTGACCCGGGGAAACGGCACGGTCGTGGCCGTCACCGACCGCGGTGACCGCATCGAGGCCGACGAGATCCTCTTCGCCACCGGGCGCGCCCCGCGCACCGACGACATCGGCCTCGACACCGTGGGCCTGGAGCCGGGCTCCTGGCTGCCGGTCGACGACAGCCTCCAGGTGCCCGGCACCGACTGGCTGTACGGCGTCGGCGACGTCAACCACCGTGCGCTGCTGACCCACCAGGGCAAGTACCAGGCGAGGATCGCGGGCGCCGCCATCGCCGCCCGGGCCTCCGGCGAGCGGACCCTGGATTCCGGCCCCTGGGGCGCGCACGCCGCCACCGCCGACCACGCGGCCGTACCGCAGGTCGTCTTCGCCGACCCGGAGGCGGCGTCCGCCGGGCTCACCCTGGCGGAGGCCGAGCGGGCGGGCCACCGCGTCCGCGCCGTCGACGTCGAACTCTCCTCGGTCGCCGGAGCGGGCCTGTACGCCGACGGTTACCGCGGGCGCGCCCGGATGGTCGTCGACGTGGAGCGCGAAATCCTGCGAGGGGTGACCTTCGTGGGCCCGGCCGTGGCTGAACTGATCCACTCGGCCGCCATCGCCATCGCCGGTGAGGTGCCGCTGAGCAGGCTGTGGCACGCGGTGCCGTCGTACCCGACGATCAGCGAGGTGTGGCTGCGGCTGCTGGAGAGCTACCGGGACAACTGAGCGGGACGCTTCACTCCGGCAGTGCGAAGCCCAGCTCCCGCGCCGCCTCCTCAGGCGTCGGCTGCGCCCAGCGCTGAGCCACCGTCCCGTTCGCGGACAGGGAGCGCAGCTCGGCGCGGTCGACGTAGAGCACGCCGTCCAGGTGGTCCGTCTCGTGCTGCACGATCCGGGCGGGCCACCCGGTGAACACCTCGTCCAC
This sequence comes from Streptomyces sp. NPDC086077, assembly GCF_040686175.1. Lineage (NCBI taxonomy): Bacteria > Bacillati > Actinomycetota > Actinomycetes > Kitasatosporales > Streptomycetaceae > Streptomyces > Streptomyces sp. NPDC086077. The sequence continues at coordinate 29,538 of NZ_JBFBJT010000028.1, forward strand.
GGCGCTGCCGTGCTCGTCCGAGCAGGTCAGCCGTACCCGGGTGGGCCGGGCCACCACCGCCTGCCAGCCGGGCAGGCTCAGACAGCCCTCGAAGAACCCGGCACGCGCCGCGCCGGCCGGCTCGTACGACGGATTCACCAGCACCCGGAACGGCAGCGGCACCCGCCCCCGCGCCAGCCGCACCTCCTCCGGCACCGGAGCCGGGTCCTCGATCACCGCGATCCGCAGCGGTACGCCGACCTGCGGTGCCGCCAGACCGACGCCCGGGGCCGCGTGCATGGTGACGCGCAGGGCCTCGACGAACCGGGCCAGCGTCGCGGGCTCCAGCTGGCCCTCGAACGGCTCGGCGGGCTGCCGCAGCACGGGATCGCCGGCCGCGACGATCGGCAACGGGCCGCCTGCGGCGAGGAGTTGCTCGACATGCTCGGCGAGCGGCACACGGTCACGGGGTGCAGACATTGGGCCAGGATGCCATGACTCTCTGTCGTGTGACGCAGGCCACTGAAATCTCCGGGAACTCCCTGCGCCCCCGCCCCGACTACTGCACCACTACGGCCGAGAATCGTCCCCCGCTCCCCGGAGACCCCATGACCACAGCTCCCCCGACCAGCACGGACGCGCCCCCGCAACCCGCCGCGCCACCGCCGAGACCGAGCCCGTGGGCGCCATTGCGCCCGCTCGTGCTGCGCCTGCACTTCTACGCCGGGCTCCTCGTCGCCCCGTTCCTGCTCGTCGCGGCCACTACCGGTTTCCTGTACGCCGGTTCGTTCCAGGCCGAGAAGATCGTGTACGCCGACGAGATGACCGTCCCCGAGGCCGGCGGCAGCGAACTGCCCGTGTCCGCGCAGGTGGCCGCCGCCCGCGAGGCGCATCCCGAGGGAACGGTTTCGGCCGTGCGGCCCGCGCCGGGGGACGACGCCACGACCCGCGTCATGCTCTCCGGGGTGCCCGGCGTCGACGAGGACCACACGCTCGCCGTGTTCGTCGACCCGTACACGGGGAAGGTGCGGGGGGCCCTGGAGCAGTACGGCTCCACCGGGGCGCTGCCGTTGCGCACCTGGATCGACGAGTTCCACCGTGACCTCCACCTCGGCGACGGCGGACGCCTCTACAGCGAACTCGCCGCGAGCTGGCTGTGGGTGATCGCGGGCGGCGGCCTGGTGCTGTGGTTCTCCCGCCGCCGTGCCCGGCGCAAGGTGCGCGGCACCACCGGTCGGCGCCGCACCCTCGGCCTGCACGGCACGATCGGTGTCTGGGCCGGGATCGGCTTCTTCTTCCTGTCCGCGACCGGCCTGACCTGGTCGACGTACGCGGGCGCGAACATCGACGAACTGCGCACCTCCCTCGGCCACTCCACGCCGTCCGTGTCGGCCTCGGCGGGCGGCGACCACGGGGGCCACGGCGCCGCCGCGGGGTCCGGGGGTTCCGGCGAGCACGGTGTCGGCCTCGACAAGGTGCTGGCCACCGCCCGGGCGCAGGGGCTGGGCGACCCCGTCGAGATCGTGCCGCCGGCCAACGCGGGCTCGGCGTACGTCGTGAAGCAGGTGGAGCGTGGCTGGCCCGGGAAGCAGGACTCGGTCGCCGTCGACCCGGCCACCGGCGAGGTCACCGACGTGTTGCGGTTCGCCGACTATCCGCTGCTGGCGAAGCTGACCCGGTGGGGCATCGACCTGCACACCGGCGTGCTGTTCGGGGTGGTGAACCAGCTGGCCCTCATGCTGCTCGCGCTGTCCCTGGTCGTGCTGATCGTGCTCGGCTACCGCATGTGGTGGCAGCGGGGCCGCGGATCCGCCTTCGGCCGGCCGATCCCGCGGGGCGCCTGGGCGCAGGTGCCGCCGCAGATCCTGGTCCCGCTGCTGGCCGTGGTCGCCGTCGTGGGCTACTTCGTGCCGCTGCTCGGCATACCGCTGGCCGCCTTCCTCCTGGTGGACGTGATCCTGGGCGAGATCGCGCACCGGCGGGGGCGGCGGACGTACGGCACCGGGGGAGGGGCGGCCGAGGAAGCGGCCGCCGGATGAGCGCCGGCCCGGCCTCTCGAGGAGAGGCCGGGCCGAAATCGCCGTCAGGGTGAGTGCGCCGGTCAGACGCGCTCCTCGAAGTCACCGGCGAGCGCGGCGGCGATCCGCAGATGCGGCTCCGCCTCCGTCTGCCGGCCCTGGCGTTCGAGCGTACGGCCCAGCATCAGCCGGGCGTACTGCTCCACCGGGTCGCGCTCCACGATGGTGCGCAACTCGTCTTCAGCGCGGCGCAGTTGGGCCGAGTGGTAGTAGGCGCGGGCCAGCAGCAGCCGCGGTCCCGTCTGCTCGGGCACCTCCTCGACCAACCCGTCCAGGACGCGTGCCGCCGCCGTGTACTCCTTGGCGTCGAAGAACATCCGCGCGCGGTCCCAGCGCTCGGCCGCCGTTCCGTGGTCGTAGTACGTCGTGTCCACTCCTGACCTCCTCCGAGCGGCTCAACCGACCCGAGTGGTTGAATATTCCACCATCTGAAATGCCTCAGGTCGGGCCCTCGCGAGGGGCGGGGGCCGGGGAGTCGCCTCGCCGGAACGCCACGAGCGCGGCGTCGTCGCCGAGGTTTCCGCCGCCGGTGTAGTGCAGCAGGTCGGCGCGGAGGAAGGAGACGAGCGACTGCGGGTCGCCGCCGGGCCAGGTGCGGATGCGGTCGGGCAGGGGGTAGAACGCGCCGGTCCGATCCCGCGCCTCCAGGACGCCGTCGGTGCACAGCAGCACGACGTCGTCCGGCCCCAAGGGGAAGGATCCGGTGCGGCCGGACGCGGTCGCCAGGCCGAGACCGAGCGGCGGGGCCGGATCGGGCAGCGCCGGTTCCACGGGGTGGCCGTCGCGGATGACCAGCGGCGGGGGGTGACCGCAGGAGAGGCAGCTGATCGGGCCGGCGTCGTCGGGCACGTCGAGCAGCAGTGCGGTGACGAAGTCCTCCCCGGCCGCGCGGTCGTGCGTCACGGGCGTCGCGGCGAGCGCGCCGTCCAGGGCCGCGGCGAGCGTGGACAGATCGGGCTCGCGGTGGGCCGTGGCGTGGAACGCCCCCAGGACGAGGGCGGCCTCACCGACGGCGTCCAGGCCCTTGCCGCGCACGTCGCCGATCATGAGCCGGGTGCTGTGCGGTCTGCGGGCGGCGGCGTACAGGTCGCCGCCGATGACCGCCTCGGCCTCGGCCGCGAGGTAGACGGACGCGATGTGCAGCGGGCCGGTACGTTCGGGCAGCGGGCGCAGCACCGCCTTCTGCGCGGTCAGGGCCAGCGAGCGTGCGTGGCGGTAGTGCCGTGCGTACTGGTCGCGCAGGTAGGCGAAGAAGACCACGAGGGCGGAGACGGCCGCCAGCGCGAGGGTGGCCACGCTCTGGTTGAGGGCGGGCGGCCCCTCAGTCATGTCGACGGCGACCTCCGCGCCCAGGGCCAGAGCGGCGACAGCGGCGGTGAGCCGGGCGCCGGCGAAGGAGGCCGTGATCGCCGGCGCCACGACCAGGAAGGGACTGAGCCGGACCTGCGGCGGTGTCAGCACATCCACGAGGGTGATGACCGCGATCAGTACCAGCGGCACGGCAACCCAGAACGGCCGCCGCCCGTCGCGCGCGCTCAGGAGATCGAAACTCATGAGTCAGCAATACTCGCCCCGCGTGCGCCGGGCCCAGGTGGTACGCGTGTCGGCACCCGTATGGCGGGCAGAGCACCGCGAAGTGATGTCGCGGACCCACCGGTAGCGCCGGCGAGGACTCAGGCGCCGGCTGTCAGGAACTCGATGAGCGCGGCGTTCACCTCGGCCGGGCGTTCCTGCTGGGTCCAGTGGCCGCAGCCCGTCAGCTTGAGGGGCTCGCGCCGCAGACCGGGCATCAGGGCGGGGAGCTTCGCGATGAGTTCGGGCGTGCCGGGGAAGGCGGGGACGACGTCGCGGTCGCCGTAGATGTAAAGGGAGGGAGGGGTGACGACGGCGCCGTCCCAGGGGGCCGTCAGTTCGCAGTTGCGGTCCAGGTTGCGGTTCCAGTTGAGCGCTCCGGTGAAGCCGCCGGAGAAGCTCTCGGCGAGCGCGTCGAGATCGTCCTCGGTGAACCACTCGGGCAGTGTCCCGGGGTCCGGCATGGTCGCCAGCCAGCCCGCCTCGGGGTCGACCAGCGGCTGCTCGACCGCGCCGGGGGCCTCGCCGGAAGCCCAGCAAATGAACTTCCGCAGGGCGGTGCGGGTGTCCGCGGCGAACTCGGCGTCGACGTCGTCGGGGTGGTCGCTGCGGCCGTAGCCACGCTGGTCAGGGGCGACCACCCGGAAGCCCGCGGCGGCCAGGGGGGGCGAACTGCCGGGGCCAGGAGTGCCAGGACTCCGGGAAGCCGTGCAGGAGCACCACCAGGGGGCCTTCGCCTTCCTCGGCGATGTGCAGCCGGACCCCGTTCACGTCGACCATGCGATGCTCCACCATGCGCCCGAGGGTACGCGTCGTGATCTTCGCCGCGGTGCCGGGCGCGCGGCGCGACGGGGCGGTCCCGACCGCGCCGAGGCCGGGACCTTCAGAACACGCGGATCGGGATCTCGGCCGGGTCGGCGAGCAGTTCGGCGATCTCGTCGTCCAGCCGGACCAGTGTGACGGAGGCGCCGGCCATGTCGAGCGAGGTGCAGTACTCGCCCACGTAGCTGCGCGCGATCTCGATGCCTCGCCCGGTCAGCTGCTCGTGGGCCCGCCCGTACACCAGGTAGAGCTCGCCGATCGGGGTGCCGCCGAGGCCGTTGACCATCAGGGCGACACGGTCGCCGGAGGAGTACGGGAGGTCGTCCACCACCGCGCTGACGAGCTCGCCCACCATCGCGTCGGCCGGCTGGAGCTTCTCCCGCCTCCGGCCCGGCTCACCGTGGATGCCCACACCCATCTCCACCGCGTCGTCCGGCAGGTCGAACAGCGGGGAGCCCTTCGCGGGCGGCGTGCACGCGGTGAGCGCCATGCCCATGGTTCTGGTGACGGAGTTGACCTTCGCCCCGATCCGGTGCACCTCGTCGAGGTCCGCGCCGCGTTCGGCGGCCGCGCCGACGGCCTTCATCACGAAGAAGTTGCCGGCCACCCCGCGCCGTCCCACGGTGTAGGTCGAGTCCTCCACGGCCACGTCGTCGTCGATGAAGAGGGTACGGACCGTCACGCCTTCGGCCTGGGAGAGCTCCTCGGCCATCTCGAAGGCCATCCGGTCCCCGGTGTAGTTGTTGACCAGCAGCAGAACGCCCTTCGGGGAGGCGACGAGCTTGACCGTCTCGTAGACGAAGTCGGCCGGCGGCGCCGCGAACACGTCGCCGGGGCAGGCCGCGTCGAGCATCCCCCTGCCGACGGTCATCACATGTGCCGGCTCGTGACCGGACCCGGAGCCCTGCACGAGGGAGACCTTGTTCTCCTGCGGGGCGTCGGCGCGCATGATCAGGTTGTACTCGGGGACGTATTTCAGGGTGTCGGGGTTGGCGAGGGCGAGCCCCTCCAGCATCTGTGCGACATAGTCCTTGGGGTCGTTCACGAACTTCTTCATCCCGCAACTCCTTCGTGGTGCCGGTGCCCGCCGCTGAGGCCCGATTCGGGGAGCGGCCCGCTGCCCGCCGTCAGTCGCGTGCCTCCCACTCGGCGGCGACGCGCTCCGCCATCACCGCGACCGCCACCGCGCCCGGATCCGGCGAGCCGATACTGCGCTCCCCGGTGTAGCTCTGACGGCCACGCCGGGCCTGCATGGAGGTGGTGGCGTCGGCCGCGGCGCGGGCGGTCTCGGCGGCCAGCCGGGCCAGTTCTGCCGCCTCGGTTCCCGGTCCGCCGTCCGCCAACCGCTGTTCCAGGGCGTCGGTCATCGGTATCAGCGCGTCCAGCAACGTCTTGTCGCCGAGGTCGGACTTGCCCCGCGCCTTGATCCCCTCGGCCGCGGCTCGCAGCATGGCCACGGCGTCCGCGGCCGCCGGTTCCGGCCGGTCCTTCACGGCCCCCGAAGCCCGCAGGAAGGCTGTGCCCCAGAGCGGCCCCGACGTACCGCCGACCCGCTTGGAGATCACCAGGGCGACCTTCTTCAGGAATTCGGCCGGCGAGTCCGATGTCAGGGTGTCCCAGTCGGCGAGCACGATCTCGAAGCCGCGCGCGAGCGAGTACCCGAAGTCCCCGTCACCCGCGACGGCGTCGAGGTCTCCGAATTCCTTCTCGTTGTCGACCGCCGTCCGGGCAATGGTCCGGACCACGAAGGCGAGGTCGTCGACGGGTGTCGATGGCGATGACATGACTCTCCTGACTGCCGCGGTGTCAGTGCGAAGGAGGAGGCGGACCGGGCGGCGCCAAGTCCGGCGGCCCAGCTCCCGACGGACCCGACGCGGTGGGGTCGCCGCCGTCGGGGAGCAGGGCGGCCAGGTCCGCGAGCTCCATCCACGGCCCCGGGCGCACGCCCAGCGGATCGCTCAGCACGCTGGTGACGGTCTCCTGCGGGGGCGGATCGCCCAGCGAGGTGACCACCAGGCGGGCCCCGGTGAAGTCCTCCTCCTCGGTGTAGGCGCTGGTGGTGACGGCGCAGGCCAGCCCCGCGCCGAGCGCGGACAGCATGCCGTTGCGGCTGTCCTCGATCGCGACGACGCGCGCCGGATCGAGGTCCAACCGGCGCACGGTGACTGCGTAGATGTCGGGTGCGGGCTTCTTCCGCTGGACCAGGTCACCGGCGAACACGCCGAAGTGGGTGGCCAGTTCGGGTCCCATGGCGAGTTCGAGCACGCTGCGGACGGACACCTCCGCGGAGGTGGAGGCGACCGCGAGCGTCCACCCGGCCGCGTGGGCCTGCTCGGCGACCCGCCGTACGCCGGGTCTGGGCGGGATGTCTCCGCTGCGGATGATCCCGGTGTAGATCTCGGTCTTGCGCCGGTGCCAGGCGGCGACCTGTTCCTCAAGTGCGGCCGGGTCGGCGGGCAGACCGGCGGCGGCGACGAACTCGGGGGTCAGCAGTGTGCGCATCCGCTCCTTGCCGCCACCGACCTTCACCTTCTGCGCGTACTCCGCGTCGCTCCACCGCACGGGCAGACCGAACTCCTCGAAGGTCGCGTTGAAGGCGGGCAGGTGGCCGTCGCGTTCGGTGTCGGCGAGCACCCCGTCGCAGTCGAAGACGAGCGCGGGCATGGCCTCAGCCCGCCCGCCCGGCGCTGCCGAAGAGCCGCATCAGGGAACCGGTCAACTCGATGACATCCTGACGTACGGCCCGGAACAGCGACGGCGGATCCCACTTCTGCCGCTCCGCCGCCGTTTCCAGGAAGGCCAGATTCGACTTCATGTACGTCTCCTTGAGGGCGGTCGAGATGTTGACCTTCGCGCACCCCCGGGAGATCAGGTCGCGGAACTGCTCGTCGGACAGTCCGCTGCCGCCGTGCAGGGCGATCGGTACCGGATGGGCCGCCACCAGGTCGGAGACGCGCTGGGCGTCGAGCACCGGCGCCTGCTTGTACGACCCGTGGGCGTTCCCGATCGCCGGTGCGAAGACGTCGACCCGCGTGGTCCGCAGGAACTCCAGCGCGACCGCGAGGTCCTGCCGCGCGGCGGCGACGTCACTGCCGACGCCGTCCTCCACACCGGTGATCGATTCGATCTCGCCCTCGACCGCGGCCCCGTACGTACGAGCCTCCGCGACGACCTCGACGGTCTGCCGCATGTTCTCCTCGACGGGCAGGCTGGAGGCGTCGAAGAGCACCGAGTTCCACCCCCGTCGCAGGCACTCGGTGATGACCTCGCGCTCCGGACAGTGATCGAGGTGCAGGGTGACAGGCACCTCGATACCGGCGGTCATCGAGGTCCACATCGCGAAGAGCACGTCGCTGCCGATCGACCTGACCGTCTTCACGGAGGTCTGCACGATCAGCGGCGACGCGTTCTCCACGGCGGCCGCGAGCACGGCCTCCAGCGTGAGGTCGTTGAAGATGTTGATGGCCGGCACGGCGTAGCGCTCTTCGAAAGGCCCGGAGAGGATCTCGGTCAGCGGTTCCACACCCACGGCGCCTCCACGTGTCCGCCCCTTCCCCCTCCATTCGACGCCCGCGCATCACACCCCGCCACTCGTAGGCCGTGCCAGGTCCTTCGGGCGGACACCCACGGTGTCGGGGTGAACACCGTGCGCCGCCACGATCCGGACGACGAACTCGGCGGTCCACACTCTGACAGCTTCTTCACACCGACACACCACACGTCGGCGGCACAGCTGCGCCCGCCACTTCCCCAGGTTCAGGCCTCTTTGTGGTGACTGGGGCGGGCTGACCCGGCAGGGTTCTGCGTGGTGATCCAGTTGGCCAGGAACGTCAGGGCCTCGGCGGAGCCGGAGCCGGGTTCAGCGGTGTACACCAGAAGCGACTGGTCGCTCCCACCCCTGACGTCCAGCACCTGGAAGTCCAGGTCGAGCTCGCCCGCGATCCGGTGATGGAACTTCTTGCGTCCCTGCCGCTGGGCCCGTACACGGTGGCCGGACCACCAGGAGCCGAAGTCGTCGTCCTTCAGGGACAACTCCCCGACGAGCTGGGCGAGCTCGGGGTCGTCCGGATACCGCGCGGCGTCCATCCGCAGGTAAGCGACGCATTCCTGCGCGACCTTCGCCCAGTTCTCGTACATGCCCCGAACCTGGGGATGCAGGAACGTCAGCCATATGTGGTTGCGCTGGCGTTGCGGCAGCTCGGCGAAGTCGGTGAACAACGCCGCTCCCAGCTCGTTCCAGGCGAGGATGTCCATACGTCGTCCGAGGACCAGGGCAGGAACATTGACCAGGCTCTCCAAGAGCACGCGGGTGCCCCGGGAGACCTGCTGCCCGCGCGTGCCGGACGGCCGGAACCTCTCGGGGACGGTGGCGTCCTCCGCGGCGACACGCAGCAGGTATTCCTTCTCGTCCGCCTGCAGACGCAGCGCTTCGGCCAACGCCAGGAGAATCGTCGGGGAAGCGGACTTCACGCGGCCCTGTTCGAGACGCACGATGTAGTCCACGCTGATTCCGGCGAGAGAAGCCAGTTCCTCCCGGCGCAGGCCCGGTACGCGCCGGCGGCCGACGGCGGGCAGGCCCACGTCCTCGGTGTGGATCCGCGCCCGGCACGCACGTAGGTAGTCGCCCAGCTGGGTCATGTGACACTCCTCATCGATCAGTTGGACCGCGTACTTCGACGGCGGGCGGATCAGCCGCGCGCCGCGACGTCGTCGTGGTCCGTCGAGAGCGCCAAGGACCGCCAGGCGCGCGCCTCCTGGGCCAGCTGCGCGACCTTCTGGTCCATCGCGTCCGCGCAGTCACTGCCGAGCTGCGCGCGCAGCGGCGGCTCGTCGGCGTCGACGATCGTGAGGATCGCTGTGGCGCCCTTCACCGGGTCGCCCGGCTGGGCATGGTTGAGGCCCGGCACAGCTCCGCGCACGGCGCCGGCCGTGGCCTCGTAGTCACTGATGACCCGCTCCTCGACGTGGAGGCTGGTGCCGTCCAGGAAATCGGTGCGGAAGTATCCGGGCTCGACGACGGTGACCTTGAGACCCAGCGGTGAGACTTCCTGGTGCAGTGCCTCGGACAGGCCCTCGACGGCGAACTTCGTGGAGCAGTAGACGCCGAATCCGGCCACGCCGTTGAATCCCCCGATGGAGCTCAGGTTGACGACGTGGCCACGCCCCTGCCGCCGCATCACGGGGAGCACGGCCCGGGTCACGTTGAGAAGGCCGAAGACGTTCGTGTCGAACACGGCGCGAGCGGCGGCGTCGGACGTCTCCTCCACGGCACCCAGCACGCCGCGACCCGCGTTGTTGACCAGCACGTCGATTCCGCCGAAGACGTCCGTGGCGGCCTGCACGGCCGAGGCCGCCTGCGCTTCGTCCGTGACGTCCAGGGGGACCGCCAGCAGACGATCTCCGTGACCGGCCAGCGCCTGCTCCACCCCCTCCGGCCGCCGGGCGGTGGCCACGACCCGGTCGCCCCGCTCCAGTGCCTGGCGTGCGAGTTCGAGGCCGAACCCGCGGGACGCGCCGGTGATGAACCAAACAGTCATGAAGCTCTCCGTCACAAGTAGCTGTGATTCGCGTAGGTCAATCGTCTGCCACCCGTCGGTGACCAGCCAGGGAAGGATGTGCATAGGCTTACGGGCCCGTGCCTGAGGTCCCTCCTCTGGATCTGGGACCCCTGCTGGGGGCGATGAGGCAGAGGCCGGATCCGGCGCCCGTCATGGCTGCTCCGCCGAAGAGCACACCGGCTTCGGCGTCGGCGTTCTCCAGCACAGACGGGCCCAGGCCCGCGACGAGCAGCGCGCACCCGGACCGGGAAGCCGACCGATCGCTCACGCGCTGGAGGACCGGAGCCGACAGCGCGCGGTCCTGCATGCAACAGGGTGGACGTCATCTCGACACCGGTGAAGCAGGTAGCTGCATCCGAGGACGCACAGTGAGCCGATGAGGTGCCGGCGCTGCTGGCACAGCCCGTAGACGGCCGGCGGAGCGCTGCTCGCCAGGCGAGGAGAGGGCAGGAGCGCGGCGACCGCTGGTGCGGGGACGTTTCCGCCGCCGTGCCGGGGGTCATGGGCGATCCCTTCGCTCCGCTCGCCGACCGGGGAAAATGGGAACGCAGTACCGGCATCCGGCGACATCCGGATCACGCCCCCTGCACCTGGGCAGTGTGATCACCGGAACACACCACGGTGTCACACTGCCACCGGCCCGGCGCACGGGGGACCGAGGGCGGACATGGGGCGCGGGCCCGACTGTACGGGGGATCAGGCGGGCCCGCTTACGCACCACGGTACTGGCGGAGAACCGAACACACTGCATGTCGGCGAGGAGTGGGGACGATCGGGAAGACCACACTTCCCCAATGGTCAGCGACCGAGGATCGGGACTGCTGTCAGAGGATGCCGAGCCGAGCGCCGTGGCCCACGGCATGGGCACGGTTACGGAGGCCGAGCCGGACGTTCAGGGAGTGGAGCGCGTTCTTGATGGTGCGCTCCGAGTAGCCGAGTTTTTCGGCGATCTCCTCGGTCGTCCATCCTTCCGCCAGAAGCCTGACGATATCGATCTCACGCTCGGTGAAACCGACCGGCGAGGCCCCTGTCCCCTGCAGCACCCGCAGGTCTTCGATCAGGTTGCGCACGAGCGCCGCCGGAAGACGGGCGTTGCCCGCCCAACCGTCCAGGACCGCGGCGAGGATCTGCTGCATCCCCGTCTGCCGGCGGGGCAGGAAGCCCACCAGCCGATGGCCGATCACGTCCTTGAGCTGACGCTCCGTGATGCTGTTGGCGACCAGGACGATCCGCATCTGCGCATTGGCCGACCCCTGCGCCTCACTTCGGATCTCGGCGAGGGTGGTGGAGGTGACATCGGTGTCGAGGACGACCAGCATGTCCGCCCGCGCGCTGTCTTCGCGCTCCAGGACGTCGACCTGAGGGCGGGAGCGGAGGTAGGCGACCACACCTTGTTGTGTGAGGGGGTCGCCGGCCAGGACGGCGACGGTCGGCGACCGTGTGATGCGCCGATGGGGGAGCGGGGTGCCGTCGGTACCCTCGTCGCACAAGCCGCGCGAGCTGGCCCGGGGCAGGGCATGTGGTTGCATGGAAGGTCTTCGCCACTCTCAGGAGCTGGGGCTGCGATCGGCCGGTCGAGGCGAGAGGGCCCTGATCACCTTCGACAGTGTGCCTCGCCGACACCGGCCTCGTCCACACGAGTCGCGGCCCCACCGGCCGGCACAGCGGGGAAGGTCGACACCGACTCCATATGTCATGTGTTCACGCGCCGTCCTTCACCTGCCTGCCACCGGAACCCACCGTCGACGGCGGATTGCATGTCACCGGTCGCGTCGGAGGTCTCTTCATCCTCTGTTCACGAAGCTGTCGTTCGCACGACCGACAAGCGAACCCCTGGGCCGTGAACGTGAGTCGGTCATGACGTCGCATCCGCGACGAGTGGTCATTCATCGAAAGGCGCCGCATCCCAGATGTGGACATCCTCTGGGCGGTCGCTCCTGAAGCGCACGCCCTTTTCCTGGCCCCGCGGCCGCAGACTCGCCGCGGCCGCACTCGCCCTCAGTTCCCTCGCCGTTGTTCCGCCCGTCGCGCACGGTGCCGAAGCCGCGTCCCGGATCAGCGCGTTCGACGCGGTCGATCCGTTCATCGGAACCCGGCTCGACGCCTCGCAGAACAAGGGCAACAGCGCCTACGGCAACACCTGGCCCGGGGCGACCGTTCCCTTCGGCATGGTGCAGTCGAGCCCCGTCACCTACCGGACCTCCGACCGCGACCAGAAGGGCGGGTACGAGTACACCGCCGACAAGCTCCGCGGTTTCGGCATGACGCGCCTGTCCGGCACCGGCTGCGAGGGCCGCTTCAGCGGCTTCGACTTCCCGCTGCTGCCGTACACCGGGGCGCTGCCGAACGGCGCCCTGCCGACCAGCCCGGCAAGCGACATCACCGACTACTACCTCGGCTTCGACCATGCCCGCGAGGAAGCGGAACCCGGCTACTACTCCGTGACGACTGACAACGATGTCACGACGGAGCTGACCGCCGACACCCGCACGGCGGTCAGCAGCTTCGACTTCCCCGAGGCCGACAGCTCCACCCTGATCCTCGACGTCGCCGGCTCCAACAACCGGGTCTTCGGCAGCGAGGTGACCGTCAAGAACGGCAACACCGTCGAGGGCTGGGTCGAGGCCGCCGCCATCTGCGACGAGGGCGGGCGCTACCGCGCCTACTTCTCCGCCACGTTCGACAAGCCGATCCGCTCGTACGGCACCTGGGAGGGCGGCGACGTCACCCCCGGCTCCGCCACCGCGCGCGCCGCCGAGGCCAAGCACGGCGCCGGCGCCTACCTCGTCTTCGACAAGGGCGCCAAGGTCACTTCCACGGTCGGCCTCAGCTACGTCGGCATCGCAGGCGCCGCCGAGAACGCCGCCCACGAGGTCTCCTCACGCGACGACTTCGACGACGTCCGCGAGGACGCCGAGGAAACGTGGCGCGACGCCCTGGACACCGTCCGGGTCGACGGCGGCACCGAAGAGGAGCGGACCAAGTTCTACACCGCCCTGTACCACGCGCTGCTGCACCCCAACACGTTCGACGACGTCAACGGTGACTACCAGGGGTACGACGGCAAGGTCCACAAGGTCGACAAGGGACGTCACCACTACGTCACCTACGCCGGCTGGGACTCCTACCGCAGCCAGGCGCAGCTCGTCGCGCTGCTCTTCCCGAAGGTCGGCAGCGACGTCAACCAGTCGATCACCGACATGGTGACGCAGAGCGGGAAGTGGCCCAACTGGCCGCACCTGAACCAGCTCCAGCAGAAGATGAGCGGCGACTCGCTCCAGTCCCTGCTGTCCTCCGTCGACGCCTTCGGCAGCACCGACTACGACCGCCGCGCCGCCCTGGAGTCGATGAAGGCCACCCAGACGCTGCCCGCCGACCGCACGCTGCGCCGCCACGGGTACCAGTACATGAGTGTCGGCTTCATCGAGAACCGCAAGGCGGACGCGGCCACCTCCAAGACGCTCGAGTACGCGGTCAACGACTTCGGCATCGCCCAGCTCGCCAAGCGTCTCGGCGACAGGACGGCGTACGACCGCTACATGGCCCGCGCGCAGAACTGGCAGAACGTCTTCGACGAGACCAGCCGCCACATCCGCCCCCGGGACCGCAACGGCTTCGACCGGGGCTTCGAGCTGGGAGAGCGCGGCGACCAGTTCGAGCAGGCCACCGGCTGGCAGTACGGCTGGATGGTCCCGCACAACCTCGGCACCCTGATCGAGAAGCGCGGCGGCCAGGAGATCTCCACGACCGCCCTGGACGAGCACCTCAGCGCCCTCGACGCCGGTGTCTACAACACCCGCGGCGCCTACCTCAGCAATCAGCCGAGCTTCGGCGCTCCGTACGTCTACCACTGGCTCCGTCAGCCGAACAAGGCCCGTGAGGCCCTGAACCGGGCCGCCACGCAGATGTACGACACGACGCCCTCGGGTCTGCCGGGCAACGACGACCTCGGGTCGCTCAGCTCCTGGTACGTATGGGCGAACGTCGGCCTCTACCCGGCCGTCCCCGGCACCGCCGACCTGGTCGTCAGCGGCCCGCGGTTCGACCGCGTCGTCATCGACAGCGCCGACAGCCGGCGCCGCATCGAGATCGAGGCCGACGGCGCGTCCACGCGGCCGTACGTCACCGGTATGAAGGTCGACGGGCGCTCCACCACCCGCTCGTGGCTGGACGAGGACTTCGCCCGCGAGGGCGGCGACATCCGCCTGACCATGTCGACGCGCCAGGGCACCTGGGGCGCCCGGGCGTCGGACGTTCCCCCGTCGTACACCGACGGCAGCGACGCGCGGAACAACGTGGGCACCACGCCGGACGGCGCCGGCAACACCGGTTCGCTGGACGTGAGCGACAACTCCCTTTCCCGCGACCGCCTGGCCGCCGCCGGTGCCGCCCCCGGCGCCCGCATCCCGCACGGCGACACCGGCGTCACCTTCACCTGGCCGAGGGCCGAACCGGGACAGCCCGACAACTGGATCCCGCACGGCCAGCGGGTCGACATGGGTGACGTCCGGGCGACCGGCATCTCCTTCCTGGGCCTGGCCACCAACGGGCCCTCCCAGGGCACCGCGGTCGTCGAGTACACCGACGGCTCCGCCCAGGAGGTCGGCGTCCAGTTCACCGACTGGACCCCGGGCACCAACTACCAGTTCGGCAACACCCCGCTGGTGACCACCGTCGGCCGCAACCGCGCCGCCGGTGGCAACGACACCGTCGAGACGAAGGTCTTCGGCACCGTTCCCCGGCTGCTCGACCCGTCCAAGCGCGTCGCCTCGGTCGTCCTGCCCCGGAGCACGGACCGCGGCATCATGCACGTCTTCGACGTCGCGCTGACCACCAAGCAGGGACTGGAGGTCCCTGGCACCACCCCCGAGCGGATCGTGCTCACCCCGACCGGTACGCCGCACTCCTCGCAGGCCGTCACCTGGCGCACCGGCGCCGGAGTGACCGCGGGCGAGGTGCGGTTCCGCAAGACCGGCGACCGCACCTGGCGTACCGCTGAGGCCCGCGCCAACGAGGAACTCGTCAGCGCGGGCGTCCCGACCCGCACGCATTCCGCCACGATGAGCGGCCTGCGGCCGGGCACCGCGTACGAGTACCAGGTCGGCACGGACAAGTGGTTCGGCCCGGCCCACACCTTCACCACGGCGGAGCGCCCCGGTGAGGACTTCACCTTCCTGTACTTCGGCGACGCCCAGAACGACCTGGCGTCGCGGTGGGCCCCGGTGGTGAAGCAGGCCTACGAGCGGTACCCGGACGCAGTCGGCAGCGTCAACGCCGGGGACCTGATCAACTCCAGCGGCAACGACAGCGAGTGGCGCGACTGGTTCGGTGCCATGGACGGCTACAGCCAGACCAGCAACGTCATCGCCGCCCCGGGCAACCACGAGTACTCCGGCGACACCTTCCTGCGCACCTGGAAGTCGACGTTCGAGTTCCCGGACAACGGTCCGCGAGCGGACGGGGCCGCCGGCACCACCCCCGCCGAGCGCCGGCGCGCGGTCTACGAGGCCCACATGGCCGAGGTGATCGCGGAGACCGCGTACTACACCGACTACCAGGGCGTCAGGTTCATCACCCTCAACGCCAGCACCGGGGACGCCCGTTCGATGATGACGCCGCCCTGGCTGCCCGCGTGCAGCCAGGACTGCCCCGATCCGGAGAAGCTGTGGCTCGAACTCCAGGGGCGCTGGCTGGACCATGTCCTGGAGAACAACCCCAACAAGTGGGCGGTGGCGGTCTTCCACCAGCCGGTGTTCTCGGCCGCCGAGGGCCGGGACGAGAAGCCGGTCCGCGACGCGTGGCTGCCGGTCTTCCAGCGCAACGACATCGACCTGGTGCTCATGGGGCACGACCACGTGTACTCCCGCGGGTACGTCGACTCGGACGCCACCAGCACTCCGGGCATGACCACGGGACCGGTCTACACCGTCGCGGTCTCCGGCCCTAAGTACTACGAGTTGGCCCCTGAGGGCGAGAGCGTGTGGAAGCGCAACGGCGCGACCGAGGTCGCGCGTGCCGGACACACCTCGACCTTCCAGGGCATCAAGGTCACCAGGAACCAACTGCGCTACGAGGCCGTCGTGGCCGCGAAGTGGGACGACCGGTCGACCACCGACAAGGAGGTGGGCGAGGTGCTGGACGCCTTCACCATCACCAAGTACGACGACGGAACCAAGTACGTGACGGAGGACGGGGTGGCCGTGCCCGGGCGGCCACGCTCCACACACTGACCAGGTGCTCGTCGCTCGATGAGTCCAGTGGCCCGCCGGACGCCCCAGCGGCGTCCGGCGGGCCGCTCGCTCGCTCGACGGCGCCCGCACCACGGCCCCGTACTCACCCCCGCCGCCGACCAGGACGGGCCGCCGTATGCTCGTCGCGGGGAGAGACTCAGGAGCAGGGAGCACACATGTCAGCGCCAGGACCGACGGCGAACAGCATCGAAACGGTGACGGCGTTGCTTCAGGCGGAGCTGGTCCAGCTGGAGGAGCAGCAAGAAGAGCTCTACATGCAGCAGCGGTCGGTGCAGGCGCAACTGGCAGTCGTCTCGAGCCACATGGAATCCATCCGGGGAGCCCTGGCCGCACTGCACACCCTTCCGTCGGCCGTGCCGGCTCGGGTCGACGGTGCACCTGCCGAAGGTACGCCCACGGAAGGTGCGCCCGCCGGGGGTGCGGGGACGGGAAGC
Source organism: Streptomyces sp. NPDC086077 (assembly GCF_040686175.1). Lineage (NCBI taxonomy): Bacteria > Bacillati > Actinomycetota > Actinomycetes > Kitasatosporales > Streptomycetaceae > Streptomyces > Streptomyces sp. NPDC086077. Next base: position 46,232 of record NZ_JBFBJT010000028.1, read on the forward strand.
GAACGCGCGGCGAAGACGGGCCACTCGGTGCCCGATCTGCAGGGCCGCGGCTTCACGGAACAAGTGATCGCCGTGCTCGCCAGCGAACCCGGTGCTGTCCTGCGGGCCCGTGATGTCGCCGAAGTTCTTGGCCGCGACGGGACCGCGGGCAGCATCAACGCCGTTCGCAGCACCCTCGACCGCCTCGTCGCCACCTCCCGGGCGCACCGGGTCGGACGAGGCCTCTACCAGGCTCCGGCTCCCGGGCGCCGCTGACGGAGGCTTCCACGGACTCGGCGGAGCCGAAGTGCCGTTCACGTCCACCTAAGCGACCGGGACCCATCCCGGGCCCCGGGCGCCGGAACGCCGCATGCTCCACCGCGCGAGCGGCATCAGGGCCTCCACCAGTTCCTGGCCTGCCGGTGCCAGCCGGTAGTGGATCTGCACGGGCGTCGAGGGGATGACGGTGCGCTCGATGAGGCCCTCGGCCTCCAGCTCCTTGAGCCGCTGGGAGAGCAGGCGATCGGAGATCCCGCTGATCAGCGCGCGGTACTCGCCGAAGCGCCGGGCGCCCCGGCCGGCGGCGTGCAGTACCGAGCCCGTCCAGCGGCGTCCGACGAGTTCGAGGGTGCCCTCGAAACTCGGGCAGGTGTCGTCATGAATGGAATCCACTTACAAAAGATTAGCACCTTACTCGACGTTTTGCCGAGTGAGTGGTTCCACGCATCGTGGACGCATGACCGACTACGAACGCCCGCTCTCCTTCGGCGTGAGTCTCGACCCCGCCGCCGAGACGTGGCCGCGGACCCTGCGGCTCGCGCGGACGGCGGAGCACCGCGGCCTGGACCTCCTCGCCGTCCAGGACCACCCGTACCAGCCGGGCCACCTCGACGCCTGGACCCTGATCTCGCACCTGTCCGCCTTCACGGACCGCATCTCGTTCCTCACCGACGTCGCCGACCTGCAGCTGCGGCCGCCGGTGATGCTCGCCAAGGCCGCCACGTCCTTGAGTGTGCTCACCGGCGGACGTGTGCGGCTCGGCGTCGGCGGGGGCGGCATCCCCGACGCCATCGCCTCCATGGGTGGGCCGGCCCGACGGGGCCACGACATGGTGGCGTTCGCCGAGGAGTCGCTGGGGCTGCTGCGGAAGGCCCTGAACGGGGACGCCGTGCGGCTGCACAGCCCGTATCACAGCATCGGCGGGTACCAGGCAGGACCGGTGCCCCCCAGGCCCGTCGAACTCTGGCTCGGAGCGCAGAAGCGCCGCATGCTCACCCTGGCCGGTCAGCAGGCGGACGGCTGGATCTCACCTCTGAACATCTACGTCCCTCCGCGCGAGGTGCCCGCACGCCAGCGGATCATCGACGAGGCGGCAGCCGGAGCCGGCCGCGATCCGAGGACCCTGCGGCGCGTCTACAACGTGATCGGTGTGATCGGCAGCCACGGCGGTGCTCCCGGCCTCGTCGGTGACGTGCCTCGCTGGGTGGACACCCTCACCGAGTGGACCGTCGAGCTCGGGTTCGACACGTTCGTCCTCTGGCCGGCCGCCGACCCCGAGCAGCAGCTCGCCCGCTTCGCCGACGAGGTCGTGCCGGCGGTGCGCGAGAGCGTGGCGAAGATCAGGGGCGGGCGATGAGCCGAGGTGTCGGCGACGCGCCGACGGAACTCGCGGGCAAGATCGTCACGCCCGGCGACGGGCGCTACCAGCGGGTCCGCTCCACCTACACGACGGTCGGCCGGCCGGCCGTCGTGGTCCTGCCCGAATCCGCGCGGGACATCGCGGCGGCGCTGCGGTTCGCGCGGGACAGAGGGTTTCCGGTCGCGGTCCGCAGTGGCGGTCACGGTCTGGCAGGCACCGGCACGAACGACGACGGGCTCGTCATCGACCTGAGAGCGCTGAACCGTGTCGACGTCCTCGATCGCCGCACCCGACTGGTCCGGGTCGAGGCGGGCGCACGCTGGGCCCAGGTCGCCCAGGCGCTCGCCCCGCACGGGCTCGCCATCAGTTCCGGCGACCACGGGAACGTCGGTGTCGGCGGCATCGCGACCGGCGGTGGTGTCGGCTGGCTGGTACGGAAGTACGGGCTCACCATCGACCACATTCGCGCGGTCGAGGTCGTCCTGGCCGACGGGACGATCGTCCGCGCCGATGCCCACAACGAGCCCGACCTGCTGTGGGTCATGCGGGGAGCCGGTGCGGGCGCCGGCGTCGCGGTCGCCTTCGAGATCGAGGCCATGGACCTCCGTGACGTCGGCCATGCGCAGCTGGTCACGGCGGTGGATCCGACTGGGGAGACGCTGCGGCGCTGGGCCGACGTCATGGCCCGGGCACCGCGCGAGCTGTCGACGGAGGTCAGGCTGGCGTCGCAGAACGACGGCTCCACCGTGGCCGTCATCACGGCCGTCGTGGCCTCGGACAGCCCGTCTGTCATCCGCAAGGCGCTCGAACCCCTTCTGAAGGTCGGTGACGTGATGGGGCAGCAGGCCCACCTCGTCTCCTACACCGACCTGGTGTCACCCCTCCACCTCCACGAGAACACCGGGCAGATGCCGGCCAGAACCACCAACGGACTTCTCACCGAGATGTCCGCGGGCGCCGCAAGCGCCCTGGTGAAGGCGTCGGCGGCCCGGGATCCGATCCTCGTGCAGATGCGGTCGCTCGGCGGCGCGACCCACGTTCCGGATTCCGCCGCCACCGCGTTCGCGCATCGCCATCAGAACGTCCTCGTCATCGGCGCGGGGTTCCCACCGGACGCGCGAGGCACCTTGCGCACCGGCTGGGCGCCGCTCGCCCCGTTCATGGACGGCGCCTACGTCAACTTCGAGAGCGCCCCCGACGAGACGGCGTTCGCCCATTTCTACCCGGGACCGACCGGCGCCCGCGTGGCCGACCTGTGGAAGCGGTACGACCCGGAGGGCGTCCTGCGCCCCTGGTCGCGGGCCTGACGCGGGCGACAACCTTGCGGCGAGCCTGATCTGGAGGGGTGCCTCATGTTATGCTGGGCGCATGACCGAGCGAACCGTCTCCCACGCGCAAGAGGCTCAGGCCAAGCCGCGACGCCGTGACGCCCAGCGCAATCGCGACGCGATCGTGGCGGTGGCGCGCGTGGCCTTCGCGGAGCAGGGTCTGGAGGCGTCCCTGGAGGGCGTCGCCCGCGAGGCCGGCGTCGCGATCGGAACGCTCTACCGGCATTTCCCGACCCGGCTCGCCCTGGTCGAGGAGCTCTTCGCCGAGAAGTTCACCTATCTCCTGGACACCGCCGAAGAGGCGGCCGCCATGGATGACGCCTGGGAAGGGTTCTGCTCCTACCTGGAGCGGTTCTGCGAACTGCAGGCGTGCGACCGCGCGTTCAACGCCATGGCCGCCGCCCGGCTGCCGGTGAACACCCGCAGCGGGCAGCTCAACGAGCGCGTCAGGGAGATGGGGATCAGGATCCTTCACAGGGCCCAGCAGCAGGGTGTCGTGCGTGCCGACGTCACCCCGGAGGACATCGCCTTCGTCGCCTGGTCCCTGGAAGGCATCATCCAGGCCACGCGCACCGTCGCCCCCAGCGCCTGGCGCCGTCACCTCTACTTGATGCTGGACGCCTTCCGCGCAGGCTGCGCCCACGAGTTGCCCGAGCCGCCGCTCAGCCCTCAGCAGGTCCGACAGACCATCGAAGCGCTCGAGTGCTGCGTGGCGGACGACTGCTGAGGGGGCCGACCGCCGGGGAGGCGGGACATGCGGCGCGACGACGGCCGCGGGATGCTCAGCTGTCCGCCAGAAGGTGCGCCAGTTCGGCGTCCATGTCGAACTGCTCGGACTCGGCCCCCAGCGGCACCATGGACCGCGTCCTGCTCAGAAAGGACTTCATGTCCGGCAGGGGAGCCTCGAGCAGGGCCGAACCCGCGGGCGAGTCGAGCGCGATGTACACCACGTCGCGCCCGGGGCCGATCGCCGCCGGCCACACCCGGACGTCGCCCTGACCGGCGTGGCGCGTCAGACCCTCGGCGATCACATCACGACTGAAGACCCACTCCACCGAACCGCTGCCGTCCGCGGCGCCGAAGGTGGCCGTGAGGGCATAGGGATCGTGGGCGGCGTAGTGCAGCCGCATCCGGACAGGAACGGATTCGGTGAAGGACCGCACCAACCGCACGGGCAGGTCAATCTCTGTGGTTCTGATCGATTCCATGATTCCATCCGATGTACCCCCGCGTGAGAGGGAGAACGCAGCAGGCGGTACGGAGCCGCCCCCCGCATCGGTTGCGTCTCCGTACCGCGATTCCTGAACCTGGCGGCCTCAGCGCGCGAAGGCGAGCACCTGGTCCACGTACCAGCGGTCCACCTCGCCGTGGCGCGACGGCGTCACATCGATCCAGCGGCCGTCCACCAGCTGGTGGAGGCGGTGACCGTCCCAGCGGTACTGCACGTGGTGGTGCCGGTCCCGCGCGTCGTCACGGTGGTCGTGGTCGTAGCGCCAGGCCCGGTAGTGGTCACGGTGGTCGTCGTCCGAGTACCGGGCGCGGTGCCCGTCGCGTCCGTCGTCGCGCTCCTGGTACGCCCCTCGGTCGTGGCCGGTGTCCGGGGTCGCCGCCGATGCCGTGCCTCCGGCTCCGAGGATCGCCCCGGCCGCGACCGCCACGGACGCGGCGGCGATCGGCAGTCGCTTGATGAGCTTCTTCATGGTCGTCTCCCTGTGTTTCGCTGAACCGGAGGGGGTCCTCACGTTCTCTCGCGGCCCAGCGTACCTGAGGGCACCCTCATGTTCCTTCGTGTGCGAGGTGAAGCCGCTCACAGGCGGTGCAGGACTAGGGCGGAGAGCTCGCGCAGGGTGCCGGCGGGTGCCGCCCCCCTCACACGAAGCGGACGTCGCTGAGGTCGATCCAGACCATGAGCTGGCCCGGCACGGGACGGCCGTCGGGGGCGCGGCGGTGCGCCCGGCGCAGTACTGCCCTCGACAGCCGGGGACACCTAGGCTGGAGGTGTGGGCCGCGGTGTCGTGACGCTGTTCCTGTGCGGGGACGTGATGCTCGGGCGCGGCGTGGACCAGATCCTCGCGCACCCCGGCGATCCCAGGCTGCGGGAGGGGTACGTCATGGACGCCCGCGACTACGTGGCGCTGGCCGAGGCGGTCAGCGGTCCGATCCCCGTGCCGGTCGGCCCGGCATGGCCGTGGGGCGAGGCGCTGCCCGTGCTGGACGAGGCCGCGCCGGACGTCCGGATCGTGAACCTGGAGACGGCCGTGACGAGCGGTGGCTCCTTCGCGCCCGGCAAACAGGTGCACTACCGGATGCACCCGGCCAACCTGCCCGCGCTCACCGTCGCCCGCCCCGACGTCTGCGTGCTGGCCAACAACCACGTCCTGGACTTCGGCCGCGCCGGCCTGGAGGAGACCTTGGACGCGCTCGACGGCGCCGGTCTGCGGACGGTCGGCGCAGGTCGCGACGCCGACGGTGCGCGGGCCCCCGCCGTGGTCCCGCTCCGCGCCGGCGGCCGCGTCCTTGTCCTCGCCCTCGGTACCCGCTCCAGCGGCATCCCGCCCGGCTGGGCGGCGACCGGGGACGCACAGCCCGGCGTCGCGTACGCCGCGGGTCCCTCGCCAGGTGCGGCGGAGGACGTCGTGCGGCGCGTACGACGGGTCAAGCGGGCCGGTGACCTCGTGGTCGTCTCCGTGCACTGGGGCTCGAACTGGGGCTATCTCGTCCCCCGCGACCAGGTCCGCTTCGCGCACGCCCTGGTGGACGGCGGTGTCGACCTCGTCCACGGCCACTCCTCGCATCACCCCCGCCCGCTTGAGGTCTACCGGGACCGGCTGATCCTCTACGGCTGCGGCGACTTCGTCGACGACTACGAGGGCATCCCCGGCAACGAGGAGTACCGCGACGACCTCCGCCTCGCCCACCTCGCCACGCTGGAGGCGGACACCGGGCGCCTGACCGGCCTGCGGATGGTGCCGCTGCGGGCCCGGCGGATGCGGCTGGAGGCCGCGCCCGAGCGTGACCGCAGGTGGCTGTGCGGCATCCTCGACCGGATCAGCGCGGGCGTCCACGTGGATCCGGCGCCCGACGGGACGCTGACGCTGTCGCGATGAACCCCCGCCGGCGGTCGCGCGTCGTGCGGCACGTGAGTTCTGGTCCCTCCGCGGTTACTCGGACCTCATGGCTGGCATCGACATCAGAAGTAGCGCATTCGACGACCACTCCTTCATCGCGCGCCACTACGCGTACGAGGGGGAGAACGTCTCGCCCCCGCTGGCGTGGAGCGGCGTCCCGGACGACGCGACGGAGCTGGTGCTGCTGTGCGAGGACCCGGACGCCCCGTCGGGCACGTTCGCGCACTGGATCGTGGTCGGCATCGATCCCCGCAGCGAGGGTGTCCACGCGGGGGAGGTCCCGCCCGGCGGCACCGAACTCGTCAATGGCTACGGCGAACGGGGCTGGGGCGGCCCGCATCCGCCGCCGGGCGACGACGCCCACCACTATTTCTTCCGGCTCTACGCCCTGTCGGAACCCTGCGCGCTCCCCGACGCGCCGAACGCCGCACAGGTGCGCGAGACAGTCGGTGAACGCGAGGTGGCCGACGGCACGCTGGTGGGCCTCTACCGGCGCTGATTCCGGGCCCGCCGCACGGGCCGCCTCACGGGACTCGAGGGCGCCGGGCCGCGTATCGGGGCAGGTCGGAACGGGTAGCGGGAGTGCTCGGTAGCCAGGGTCACCCACCGGGTCTGCGTCCAGCAGGCCCAGGCAGTGCTCGGCGCGCTCGCCGGTACCGGCGAGGCGGTCCAGGCGCCGGTCACCACCTTCGGGAACGGCATCGACTCGGTGGTGGACGCGATCCTCGACGCCCACCGCCTGCGGCAGCACCAGAGCTGGGCCGGCCTCGACCGCGCCGAGCGCCTCGAACTCTTCCGCGGCCTCGACGAGCATGGAGTGTTCGCGGTCCGCCGCGCGGTCGAGCACGTCGCCACGCGCCTCGGGATCTCCCGTGCCTCCGCCTACAGCTGCCTCTCCCAGGCCCGTGCCACGACCGACCCCGCTGCCGAAGGAGCCCGCCCGTGACGACCTCCATCCCGCCCGTCACCCTCGACGACGTCCGGGACGCCGCCGCGCGGCTGAAGGGCGTCGCCCACCGCACGCCGGTCCTGCGCTCCCGCACTCTCGACGCCCTGGTCGGCGGCGAAGTGCTCCTGAAGTGCGAGAACTTCCAGCGGGTCGGCGCCTTCAAGTTCCGCGGCGCCTACAACACCGCCTCGCGGCTCACGCCCGGGCAACTGGCCCGGGGCATCGCCACGTACTCCTCCGGCAACCACGCCCAGGCCGTCGCCCTCGCCGCCCGCGAACTGGGCACCACCGCGGTGATCGTGATGCCCGACGACGCCCCGGCCTCGAAACGGGCCGCAACCGAGGGATACGGCGCCGAGATCGTCACGTACGACCGCTACGCCGGCGACCGGGTCGCCCTCGCCGAGGTCCTGGCCGCGGAGCGGGGCCTGACCGTCATCCCGCCGTACGAGCATCCGCACGTGATCGCCGGGCAGGGTACCGCGGCGCTCGAACTCCTGGAAGAGGTGGGGGAGCTGGACGCGCTGATCACTCCGGTCGGCGGTGGCGGGCTGATCGCCGGCAGTGCCACTGCGGCCAAGGGGCTGCATCCCGATGTCCGGGTGATCGGTGTCGAGCCGGAGGCCGGCGACGACACCAAGCGGTCGCTGGAGGCGGGCCGGCGCGTCAGCATCCCGGTGCCGCACACCATCGCCGACGGACAGGCGCTGCACACGCCGGGCGAGCTGACCTTCTCCGTCAACCGGCGGCTCGTCGAGGGCATCACGCTGGTCTCCGACGACGAGATCCGGGCCGCGATGCGGTTCGCCTTCGAGCGGCTGAAGATCGTCGTCGAGCCCAGCGGCGCCACCCCGCTCGCCGCCCTGCTCTCCGGCCGCGTCGAGCGCCTGCCACGCCGGATCGGTGTGATCGTCTCCGGCGGCAACATCGACGCCGACCGCTTCACCCGCCTCTGCGGGGACGCCGGCTGAGCGCTGGGTGGCGGGCCCGGGCCGGGCGGGCGGACCATGAGACAGAGGGCCCGACTGTCGCCGCTGCCGCTCACGAACTCCCGGAGCGGGCGGCGCGGACCGGTGCCCCGGCCGGAAAGGAGGAGCGGTCATGCTAGAGGTGAAGACGCTCGACAAACCGGACGAGCGGCGCGACTTCCCGCGCGGTCACCTGGAAGCGGTCCACCTCTCGGGGCTGGACTTCGCGGTGGCCACGTTCGAGCCGGGCTGGCACTGGACGGAGTCCGTCGCGCCCCTCGCGGGCACCGACTCCTGCCAGATCCACCACAACGGCTATGTCCTCCAGGGCAGGATGCGGCTGCGCATGGACGACGGCGCCGAGCAGGAGGTCGGCCCCGGTGACGTCTTCGTCTGCACTCCCGGGCACGACGCCTGGGTCGTCGGGGACGAGCAGGTCATCGTCTACGACTTCGCGGGCTCCATGGCCCGGGATTACGCCAAGGGGGAGTAGGGCGAGGGGCGTACGGACGACTCCGTGCGCCCGCCGCACCGGCCCTCAGACCACCACGACTATCTTCGCGCGGGCGTGCTCCTCCTCCAGGTGCCGTATGGCCCGGGGTGCCTCGCTCAGCGGATAGGTGCGCTCCACGACCGGGGTGACCTGCCCCGACTCGACGAGGTCCCGTAGCGCCGCGAGATTCTCCTTGCTCGCCCGCGCCGGGAGTTCGAGCAGTCGCTGGCCGACGAAGGGCGCCAGCATGCGCCGCCTGAGGAACAGCCCCATCGGGCCGAGGAGGCTGCCGCCCTCGTAGAAGCCGCCGCCGGACAGGACGAGCGTGCCGTCCGGGGTCAGGGCGCGCCGGAATTCGCCCAGGGACCGGTTGCCCACCAGGTCCAGCACGACGTCGTAGCGCCGCCCCGCGCGCGTGAAGTCCTCCTGTGTGTAGTCGACGACGTGGTCCGCGCCGAGCGAGCGGACCAGGTCCGCGTTCCGCGTGCTGCACACGCCGGTGACCTCCGCGCCGTACGCCTTGGCGATCTGCACGGCGAACGTGCCCACCCCGCCCGACGCGCCGTTGACCAGTACGGTCCCGCCCGCCCGCACTCCGGCGACGTCGCGCAGGCCGACAAGCGCGGTGTTCGCGGCCAGCGGCATCGCGGCCGCCTCCTCGAAGGTGAGGCGGCCCGGCTTCCGGTCCACCGCGCCGTCCGCGACACACACGAACTCCGCGAACGCCCCGTCGGCCTCGCCGTACACCTCGTCGCCGGGCGCCAGTGCCTCGACCGCGGCGCCGACGGCTTCCACCACACCGGCGAAGTCCCGGCCGCGGACGGCCGCCTTCGGTCTGCGGAGCCCGAACGCCGCGCGGGCGATCTTCGGATCGCCGTGCATGTAGTGCCAGTCGTAGGCGTTGACCGAGGCCGCGCGCACCCGCACCAGCACCTCGCCCGCCGCGGGCACCGGCCGCGCGACCTCCCGGAACTCCAGCGTGTCCCATCCGCCGTACCGGTTCTGAACCACTGCCTTCATGGGTGTCCCCCTCCGTTGCGGCGAGCGTAGGGAAGGACGGGCGCAGCGCACATCAGGGTCGAACCCCGATTCACCCCGGAAGGGCCCACGACTTGCCCTGGGAAACCGATCGGTTTACAGTCTGAGGAGGCGAGGAAAACCGATCGGTTTCCCCCACCTTCCTGGCGCCGAGACAGTAAGGACAGACCCATGACCACCCTCGAAGGCTCCGTCGCCCTCGTCACCGGCGGCAGCCGCGGCATCGGTAAGGCGCTGGTGGCGGCCCTGTACGAGCGCGGCGCGAAAAAGGTGTACGCCACCGCCCGCGACCCCCGTACGATCACGCACCCCGACGCCGTACCACTCGCGCTGGAGGTGAGCGATCCCGCGTCCGTCGCGGCCGCGGCCGCACAGGCGCAGGACGTCACGGTCCTGATCAACAACGCGGGCGCCTCGGTGAACGCGAACTTCCTCGACTCGCCGGTGGAGGACGTCCGCCGCGAGTTCGAGACCAACTTCTTCGGACCGCTCCTCGTGACCCGCGCCTTCGTCCCGGTCCTGGAGCGCAACGGCGGCGGCCACATCCTCAACTTCCACTCGGTGCTGTCGTGGGTCGGCCTCGCCGGCTCCTACAGCGCCTCCAAGGCGGCCTTCTGGTCGCAGACCAACTCCCTGCGCCTGGACCTCAGGCCGCGCGGCATCGAGGTCACCGGCCTGCACGTCGGCTACGTCGACACCGACATGACGGCGAAGGTCGACGCGCCCAAGTCCACGCCCGAGAGCGTCGCGGCGCAGGCCCTGGACGGCATCGAGTCGGGCGCGTTCGAGGTGCTGGCCGACGACATCTCGCGGCAGGTCAAGGCGGGCCTGTCGGCCGACCTCGCGGCGCTCTATCCGCAGCTCGCCGCCTGATCAGACCGGCAGCAGGCGGGCGACCAGCTCGCTGAGCTGCCGGGCGTTGCGGCACTCGTGCATCGCGACGAGCTCGGCGTAGGCGGGCGCGGCGGAGTCGCCGGTGCCCCACTGGGAGCGCGGCTCGGGGTTCAGCCAGTGGACGCGGCGGGCCCGCCCGCCGATCCGCCGCAGCGCCGCCAGGTTCGGGTCGCTCATGTTCGTGCGGGCGTCGCCGAGGACGAGCACCGTCGTCCGCGGGCCGACCGCGTCGCCGTACCGCTCGGCGAACTCGCCCAGCGAGACGCCGTAGTCACTGCTGCCGTGCCAGCCGGTGAGCGTCGCCTCGGCGCGGATGCGCGCGCTCAGACCCTCGGAGTCGGCGGCGCCGTGCACCAGCAGCCCGGTCACCTCGTCGATCCGGTTGACGAACGCGAACACGCGCAGCTTGCTGAACTGGTCGTGCAGCGCCTGCACCAGCAGCATCGTGAAGTCCGAGAAGCCGGACACCGAGCCCGACACGTCGCACAGCAGCACCAGTTCGGGCCGGACCGGACGCCGTCTGCGCAGCACCGGCCGCACCGGCACGCCGCCCGTGGACAGCGAGCCGCGCAGGGTGCGCCGCAGATCGATGCTGCCCCGCGTGGCCCGCCGACGCCGGGCGGCCAGCCGGGTGGCGAGCTTGCGGGCGAGCGGCTGCACGGCCCGGCGCAGCTCCGCCAGCCGGTCCTTGCCGGCGTAAAGGAAGTCGACCCGGTCGGCCGTGGGCGCCACCGCGCGCCGCGCGATCTCGTCGCGGCCCCGCCGCTCGGCCACCCGGCGTCGTGCCTCCGCTCCCACCAGGGCGCGGAAGGCCTCGATACGACGCCGGATCTCGTCGTCCAGCAGCCGGTCCGCGAATCCCGGCTCGCCCGGCCGGCCCCGCACGTCGGCGCGGACCCGGGCGAGCAGCGTCTGCGGGCGGATCCGGTCCAGTGCCTGGTACGCCGACCAGCCGTCCGAGCCCGGCGAACTCCCGTACCCGCCGAAGCCGTCGACGGCCTCGACCGCCAACCGGCCCAGCAGCGCGCCGTCGTCGGCGGTGAGCGCCGCCGCGAGCCGCTCGCGCAGATCGTCCCGGTCCGCCGTCGCACCGTCCGGGCCGCCCACGGCGCGCGGGAAGTAGAGGTCGAAGACCGGGTCGAACACCGGCCGCTGCCCGTGGGTGTGCAGCAGCGTCGCGGCGAGTCCCTCGCGCAGCAGCTCGCGGTCGGCGAGTCCCAGCGCCTGCACCGCCCGCGCCGCGTCCACGGTCTCGCCGGTGCCGACGCGGACGCCGTGCGCGCGCAGCGCGGCCACGAAGTCCGTCAGGCGGGAGGCGACGTCGGAGGTCATACGGCGTCCAGGTCCAGCTTGGCCGCGGCCTTCAGCACGTCGTCCTGGTGCTTGAGGAGCACACCCAGGGTGTCGCGCACCACGTTCTCGTCCAGCGTGGCGGCGCCCAGCGCCAGCAGGGTGCGGGCCCAGTCGACGGTCTCCGCGACCGACGGTGCCTTGCGCAGATCCATCGCGCGCAGCGCGCCCACCACCCGGACCACCGACGCGGCCAGCGCGGCGTCGATGCCGGGCACCTTCAGCCGGACGATCCGGCGCTCCAGCTCCTCGTCCGGGAAGCCGATGTGGAGGAACAGACAGCGGCGGCGCAGCGCCTCCGACAGCTCGCGGGTCGCGTTCGACGTGAGCACCACGAAGGGGCGGCGCGTCGCTGTGACCGTGCCCAGCTCCGGAACGGTGACCTGGAAGTCGCTCAGCACCTCCAGCAGCAGTCCCTCCACCTCGACGTCGGCCTTGTCGGTCTCGTCGATCAGCAGCACCGTGGGCTCGTCGCCGCGGATGGCGGTGAGCAGGGGCCGCGGAAGCAGGAACTCCTCGCTGAAGATGTCGTCGCGCGCCTCGTCCCACGTCTCGTCGCGGCCCGCGCTGATGCGCAGCAGCTGCTTGGCGTGGTTCCACTCGTACAGCGCGCGGGACTCGTCCACACCCTCGTAGCACTGGAGTCGTACCAGCCGGGCTCCGGAGATCTGGGCGACGGCCTTGGCGAGCTCCGTCTTGCCGACGCCCGCCGGGCCCTCCACCAGGAGCGGCTTGCCGAGGCGGTCGGCGAGGAAGACGGTCGTGGCGACCGCGGGCGACGCCAGGTAGCCGGTCTCGGCGAGGCGTGCGGAGACGTCGTCGACGGAAGTGAACAACCGGGCCTCCGGCGGTGGCGGTGGACGGGATCGGCTCCTATCTAAGCGCTTGGTCAGCGCTCCTGTCACCCCTTGCCCGGCGTGATCGGGCCGCGGTATACCGATCGGTTTCCCCTGCCGCGTCCGCGCGGTAACCTCGCACCATGGCCACGACAGACAAGGCGTCCTCCCGCGACCGGCTGCTCGACGCCGCCGCCCAGCTGTTCTACCGCGACGGCGTCTCCATCGGCGTCGAGGCGCTGTGCCGGGCCGCCGGGGTCTCGAAGCGGTCGATGTACCAGCTCTTCGACAGCAAGGACGAGATGCTCGCCGCGAGCCTGGAGCGGCAGCTCCCGGGCTACGAGGCGCAGCTGGCGCCCGGGGACGCGGACGCCGGGCCGCCCCGGGAGCGGGTCCTGCGCGTCTTCGAACTGCTGGAGGAGGCCTCGGTGAGCGCCGACTACCACGGCTGCCCCTACCTCGCGGCACTGGTCGAGCTGAAGGACCCCGAGCACCCGGCGAGCGTCGTCGCCCGCGCCGTCAAGGAGCGGCTGAAGACCTTCTTCCGCACCCAGGCCGAGCGCGGCGGCGCCCAGGATCCCGAGCTCCTCGCCCGGCAACTCCTGCTGATCTTCGACGGCGCGAGCGCCCGCTCCGGCGCACGCGTGGAGAGACTCGACGACGGCCTGACGACGGCGACAGCGAGCGCACTGCTGGACGCGGCGGGCGTGAAGTAGCGGACGCCGGCGAAGAGAGCCGCAGCTGCCCAGGAGTCGCCCCCGAGCAGCGCAGCAGCTCCAGCCCGGCGGCCCGCTGCCGCACGTTGACCGTCAGGGTGGACGCGACCGCGAAGAAGGGGCCCCGTCTCGTGCCTCTGTCGTGAGCTGGTGCGAAACATCGTCGTCGCCCTCCGTGCGGCACTCCCTGTGCCTCGTCCATCACGCTACGGACGGCGCGGACCGGGCACACGGGGCGCAGAACCCGTATCGCGGGCTGTACTCAGCGACACCCCGGACGGGTCACCAGAACAAGCCGACCCGGCAGGCCGCCCGATGCAATGGACGGGTGACCGCGCCCCCGGACGACTGCCTCGCGCGCAACGAATGGATCTGCGGCGACTATCTGAGCACCCGCCGCGAGATCCTCCTCGACGCCGTGGGCCAGCACCTCCAGCTGACGTCCGTCTCGGTGCTGATGGGTCTCGCCCTCGCCCTGCCGCTCGCGGTGCTGGCCCGCCGCTGGGGCTGGGCGGCCGGTCCCGTGCTCGGTGTGACGACGATCCTCTACACGATCCCGTCCCTGGCGATGTTCTCGCTGCTGCTCCCCGCCTACGGACTCTCGGCGACCCTGGTGATCGCCGGGCTGGTCCTGTACTCGCTGACCCTGCTGGTCCGCAACATTCTCGCCGGCCTGCGGGCCGTGCCCGAGGAGACCCGGCAGGCCGCCCGCGGCATGGGCTACGGACCGATCCGCCTCCTCCTGACCGTCGAGCTGCCGCTCGCCCTGCCGGCCGCCATGGCCGGGCTGCGCATCGCCACCGTGTCCGCGGTCTCGCTGGTGACGGTCGGCGCCGTCGTCGGCTTCGGCGGGCTCGGCAATCTGATCTACGCGGGAATGAACACGTTCTTCAAGGCGCAGGTGCTGACGGCGTCCGTGCTGTGCGTGGTCATCGCGGTCGCGGCCGACCTGCTCCTGCTGGGGGTCCAGCGCCTGATCACACCCTGGACGAGGGCCCGTACATGAACACGCTCACCGAGACCTGGGACTGGCTCACCGACCCCGCGCACTGGTCGGGCGCCGACGGCATCTGGCAGCGGCTGCTCCAGCACCTGGTGCTCACGGTGGTCTGCCTGATCGTCAGCTGCCTGATCGCCCTGCCCGTCGCCGTGGTCCTCGGCCACCTCGGCAAGGGCGGGGTGCTCGCGGTCAACATCTCCAACGTCGGCCGCGCCGTCCCCACCTTCGCGGTGCTGGTCCTGCTGCTGCTGACCCCCGTCGGCGCCTGGAGCGAGGGCCCCACGGTCGTCGCCCTGGTGCTGTTCGCCGTACCTCCCCTCCTGACGAACGCGTACGTCGGCATGCGCGAGGTCGACCGCAGCACCGTGCAGGCGGCGCGGGGGATGGGGATGACGGGACGCCAGGTGATGCTCCAGGTCGAAGTGCCGCTGGCCTCCCCGATGATCCTGAACGGGATGCGCGTCGCCGCCGTGCAGCTCGTCGCGACCGCCACCATCGCCGCCCTGGCGGGCGGGGGCGGCCTGGGCCGGATCATCACGGCCGGCTTCAACCTCGCCAGTACGCCGATGGTGGTGGGCGGCGCGGTGCTCGTCGCCGTGTTCGCCCTGATCGTCGAAGGCCTCTTCGAGATCGCCGAACGCCTGGCACCGGCCTGGGCGAGGGGCACGCCATGAACGCCGGACGAGGCCGTGTTCGGCCGGCGGCCGCGCTTCTGCTCCTGGCGACCGCCTGCTCCACCGGCCCCTCCCTGGAGAGCCAGGGCGAGGTGACCGCGCCGCCCGGGGACAGTCACCACCTGACCGTCGGCTCCGCCGGGTTCACCGAGAGCGACCTGCTCGCCCAGATGTACGCCCTGCTGCTGGACCAGGCCGGCTACCGGACGTCCCTGATCACCGTCGCCAACCGCGAGCTGTACGAACCCGCCCTGGAATCGGGCCAGATCGACGTCGTCCCGGAGTACGCGGCCACCTTCGCCGACTGGCTCAACGCCAAGACCAACGGCCCCGACGCACCGCCGGTCGGCTCACCCGATCTCGACGCCACCATGCAGGCCCTGCGCGGACTGGCGACGCCGCGCGGCCTGACCGTCCTGAACCCGGGCCGGGCGGTCGACCAGAACGCCTTCGCGGTGAGCGCGTCGTACGCACGCCGACACCACCTCAAGACCCTCAGCGACCTGGGCGGATCCGGTCTGCGTGTACGGCTGGCTGCGGGCGACGAGTGCGTGCAGCGGCCCTACTGCGCCCCCGGTCTGCGCAAGGTCTACGGCATCGACATCGTCGCCGTCGACCCCAAGGGCGTCGGCACCACGCAGGCCAAACGAGCGGTGCAGAGCGGTCACGACCAGATGGTGCTCACCACCACGACGGACGCCACCCTCGGCGAGTTCGGCCTGGTGATCCTCGCCGACGACAAGCACCTGCAGAACGCCGACTACGTCGTACCGGTCGTCAACCGTGCCCGCGCCGGCGCCCCCGGCGTCGCCAAGGCCCTCGACAAGCTCAACGCCGTCCTCACCACGGCCGACCTCGCCTCCATGAACCAGCAGGTGGACAGCTGGCGCCGCCTGACCACGGACGTGGCCCGCACCTATCTTGAGGACAAGGGCCTCCTGAAGTGACACCGGTACGCCCGCCGGTGAGCGGGGCGGCGTCGCGTGGGCGAGTTACCGGTCTCACGCGTCCGCCACCGAGTCGAAGTCCACCTGTTCCCTTGACACGCCCTGGGCGTCCGCGTCCACCGAGCGGCGCAGGGCCTCGTGCAGCTTGGCGGGGGTCAGGACGCCGAGGAAGCGGGAGCCCTGAAGCACCGCGACCCAGCCGGCGTCGTGCTGGAGCATCACGCCGAAGGCCTGTTTCAGCGGGGCGCCCACCGGGACCCAGGCGTTCATACGGTGGGCCAGGTCCCCGACGGAGGCGCTCGTGCCGAGCTCGTCCAGCGCGACCCAGCCGTGCAGGTCGCCGCGCGCGTCCAGGACCACCGCCCACCGGGCCCCCTCCGCCCGCAGCCGCCGCGCCGCCCGGCCG
>NZ_JBFBJT010000029.1:0-58589 GCF_040686175.1 Streptomyces sp. NPDC086077
CATTGAATGGAATCGTGCAGCCCGAACGTATACCGCCTCAGCTCATACGCTCCGTACTGCAGATGCACCTGCAATCCATCACAAAAACCGGAGCACCCGGCGGCGGAGGCGGCGTCGCGCCTCCACCCCGCGCACGACGGGGCGGAGGTGCCGCCTTGCTCGTGGCGGCGTCGGCGATGTCCCCGGCGTGCGGAGCGAGCGGCTGCCCTGGAACGGCCGGCGGCTGCGGCGCACCCGGCGTCTGCCCGGAGCCGTACGACGGGTCGCCCGGACCACCGGGGACACCCTCCGCACCCGATCCCCCCGAAGCCCCGGGCGCCGACGCGGGCGCACCCGGCGCAGGCGTACCCGGCACCGGCGGAGGCGTAGCCGCTCCCTGCCCGGGCGGCGGCGTCGGCGTACCCGCCGTCGCCGCGCCACCCACCCCCTGCGGGTAGCCGTACGTCTGTGCGAGCGGGGCCCGCGGAGGCACTCCCGCCCCCTGGGAACCCCCCTCGTCGATCACCGGCGCGACCGTCGTGGGCGGAAGCTGGCTTCCCCCCGCGATCAACGCCGTCCGGGCCTCCGGAGGAGCCACCCGGGACTCCTCCTCGTCGGCCCCGCTCAGCGGCGGCGCGAACACGGTCGCCGGCAGCGGCACCGAACGGTCCTCACCGGCGTCCGCGTTGGTGTCCGTCCCGGCCCACGGAGTCGCCCCCGCGGGTGCTCCCGGCATACTCGGCGCACTCGGCGCGCCGGACCCACCCGGCGCCCCCGCGCCCGCCCCGGACCCCGCCGCCGGCGCGCCCTCGGCAGCACCCGCAGCCGCGGGCCAGGCCGCACCACTGCCTCCAGCGGCGCCCGGCGCACCCGCGCCGGTGTCACTCCCGGAAGCCGCGGCCGTGGCCCGCCGATCCGGGATCCCCAGCCTGTCGGCCGCCTCCTGCAACCACTCCGGCGGACTCAGCAGGAACGACGTCTGGTTCAGATCCACCCGTTCCGGGGGCGCGGCCACCGGCGCGGACGCCCCGTCGGGACGCCCGTACTCCTCCTCGTAGCGCCGGATGACCTCGCCCACCGGCAGCGACGGCCACAGCGTGGCCTCCCCGCTGTCCCGCGCGATCACCAGCCGCTGCGTGCCGCCGTCCGAACGCGGTCCGTCCGAGCGGTCCTCGGCCCACACCACGAACCCGAGCTCGAACTCCCGCACCCGCACCTCACGATGCTGGTACGACGGCACATCCCCGTTGATCCACTCCTCGGCGCGCTCCTGCGCCTGCGCGAAGGTCACCATCGTCAGCTCACTCCCCCACAGACACCGAGGACGAGACGTCGACCGCCCGCGCGAAACCGCCGTCCACCATCAGATTCGCCACCGTGTCCAACTCCGGCGGCGACCCCGCGAGCCGCGACAGGAAGACGTCGAAGTCCTCCCCGCACGGCAGCAGCAACCGCTCCACCCGCTCGGCCGGCGGCCACGAGGGATCGACGTCGCGCGCGTCGTCGTAGGCGCAGAACCACACCGAACCGACCCGCTCGCCCTTGACCTTCACGGCCAGCAGACCGCCCTGCACGAACCCGACACCCAGGTAGTCCTTGGTGAGGTGGTCACGCAAACACTTGTTCACGTACACCAGGTCGTTGACCGCCGCCTCGTCCCGCACCGTGAAGAACGGCTGGTCGATCAGGAGCCCCAACTCCGCGTCCAGGGCGGTCCCGACGGGCGCACAGCCACCCGCCGCCTTCAGGAACGAGCGGTACGCGCCGGGCAACCGGTACCCGAGGTCCTCCTCGACCCCCAGCACCTGCGGCTCCGTCACCGCCAGCCCCGACTTCGGCAACCCGAAGTGCGCCGGCCGCGTCTCCTGGAGCGGCCGCGTGCCCCGCTTCGTCTGGTCCACCGGGGCCGTGGCGATCCCGCCGTGATGCCGCAGCAGCGCCTTCACCTCGACGGGCACCAGCTCCAGCCGCCGCGTACCCACCACGTGGTGCCACGTCCACCCGTGCGGCGTCGCCACCGGCGCCACCGTGTCCCACAGGTCGTGCCCGGAGGCCGACAGCGCCGCGTTCGCCGACACGTAGTCCGTCAGCCGCAGCTCGTCGACGCCGAAACCGGCCGGCGGATCCGCGATCTCGGCGGCCGCACGCGCGTAGGCCGAGAAATCGGGGTAGCCGTGCTCGTCCACCCGTACCCCTCCCGGGTGACGGGCCGCCCGGACCGGATCCGGGAAATGCACGACCTGCCCGGCGTAGGCCGCGTTCGGCGGCGCGGCTTGTCCCCCGGCCTGGCGGCCGGGAGGTGCCCCCAGCCCGAGCCGACCTGTCGTCATGGCGGTTGCCCCCTGCGGCACTCTGGTACGACCCGTAGCGGACCTTCTGAACCCTTCGGCCCGCTACGCCCCGTATCGACTGTCTCCAACGCGTTGCCCGCGCCTCGTGGTGCCAACAGCCTATGCGGTACGACGAAACCGGTCACCGGCGCACGTCACAGCACCGGCAACCCTCACTCGGCCCACGGTGACCAGCCGTCACCCCACCGTGACAGCCTGCCCAAACCCGGGCGTGTCGCGGTGCCCCAGCTTCCGCACGGGCCACGGCATTTGGCACTCTGTGTCCGCCGGGGGGATGCACGGGAGGGGAAATACGATCATGAACGCGACACAAACAGGGCCACACGCCGGTACTTCCGGCGACCCTCGCATCGGCTGGAGCGCCACCGACAGCCGCCCCGCGCCCACCCTCCACCACCGCCGTGACGGCATACTCCCGACCGTCGCCGCCGCCCTCTCCGTCCGTGGCGCCACCCTCACCGGCACCGCCGCCCGTGGCGACCAGCCTCCCGCTCTCCACCCCCTCGTGCAGGACTTCCTCGACACCCTCACCAGCGCCCAACGCGACCGCTTCACCGGCCGCTGCGCCGAGGCCATCCTCATCTCCCGGCACATCGCCGCCGCCGACGCCGCCCGCAGCAAACGCGCGGCCCGGAAACCCATGACCAACGGCGAGGCCCGAAAGGCCCTCAAGCAGGCCAAGCTCACCGCCCGCCGCATCCGCGAGGACGGTGATCCCTTGCACGGCAGCTTCGCCGCCCCGTGCCGCGCCTGCGCCGCCCTGACCGCCCACTTCGGCGTCCGCGTCATCGACCCGACGACAACGGACGACTGACGACCGACGCACGGCCGACGGACGGCGGCCAGGGCTTCTTGACCTCACGTGCCGCACCACACACCCGCACCGCACGAGCCGCACAACGAACGAAGGGCAGATGCACACCGACCGCACCTCGACCACCCGCTTCGCCGTACCCGTCGACGCCGCCCTGCGCGACGCCGGCTGGCAACCCGGACGCTGGGACATCAAGCAGGCCGAGATCTGGGCCGACACCCTTCGCGAGCACGCCTCTCCGGCCGGCCACCGGCACGCCGTCTTCCCCGCCGCGGTGGAGGCCTGGGCGGAGTTCGGCGGTCTGCACATCGCCCCCACCGGCCCCGGACGCCAGATCGCCCCCGCGCACCTCCACCTGGACCCGCTGCACGGCCTGCACATGGCCCGCACCCTCGGCGACCTCGGCCGCGCCCTGGGCACCGAGGTCAGCCCCCTCGGCGCCGAACCCGACACCCAGGCCCTGCTCGCCATCGACACCGAGGGCCGCGTCTACTCCCTCGACCACACCGGCGACTGGTACCTCGGCCCCGACATCGACAAGGCCCTCACCGGCCTCGTCTCCGGCATGGAACCGGTACGCCTGACAGCGGCCTGATCACGGTCTCCCGACCGCACCGGTCCGGCCTACGACGACGCCGGAATCACCGCCGACACCCGAAAGCCCCCGGCGTCCGTCGGCCCGGACACGAACACCCCACCCAGGCCGACGACCCGCTCCCTCATCCCCACCAGACCGTTGCCCCCCGAAGGCAACCGGGCCGAGGAAGCGGACGCGGCCTCCGGCGGCGGCTCGTTCTCCACCTGCATCGCGATCTCCGACACCCGATGCGCCAACCGCACATGGGTCTTCGCCCCCGCCGCGTGCTTGTGGACGTTCGTCAGCGCCTCCTGCACCACGCGGAACGCCGTCTGCTCCACCGCCGGCGCATACGCCCGCGCCTCTCCCTCCACCGACAGGTCGACCGCCATCCCCGCGGCGGCCGACTGCCCGATCAGCTCGTCCAGCTCGGACAGGCAGGGCCCCTCCCCCACCGGGCCCTCGTCGAGAGGAACCGCCCGCGAGGCCGCGGCGGCGGCAGCCGCGGCCGCCCCCACCGCCGCCAGCGGCACCGACGCCTGCTCACGCCGCCCCGCACCGCCGTCCCCGCTGCGCAGCACCCCGAGCATCTCCCGCAGCTCGGTCAGCGCCTGCCGCCCCATGTCGCCGACCAGCGCCGCGTTCTTCACGGCCTTCTCGGGATCCTTCCGGGCGACGGCCTGCAACGCGGCGGCGTGCACGACCATCAGACTCACCCGATGCGCGACCACGTCGTGCATCTCCCGCGCGATCCGCGTCCGCTCCTCGTTGCGGGCCCACTCGGCCCGCTCCTCCGCCCGCTCCGCGAGCAGCTGAAGCTCCCGCTCCAGGCTGTCGGCGCGCTCCCGCAGGCTCTCCATCAGCCGGCGCCGAGCCCCCACGTACAGGCCCAGCAGCAACGGCGGCGCGGTCACGCCCAGCGACGCGGTGATGGAGACGAAGGGGACGACCCACTCGCCGATCCCCACATCCCCCCGCGCCATGTCCTGCTGCGCGCGGACGAACGTCACCACCAGCGTGCCCACGAGCGACATGCCCGCCAGCGCCGTGATGATCCGGCGGGGCAGCTCCGACGCGGCGAGGGTGTAGAGGCCGACGATGGTCAGCAGGAAGCCCATCTGGGCCGGTGAGATCGCGATCGACACCAGCACGACGGGGATCGGCCACATCCGGCGCAGCAGCAGCGTCGAGCCGGCCAGCAGGCCGAAGACGACACCCGCGGCGACCGGGATTCCCGCGTCCCGCGCGAACGGCACGCCTTCGACACCGCACTCGACCGCGGACAGCAGCGCGAGCGTCCCGTCCAGTACGGCACTGCGCCATCTCGCCCACCACCACGGGCCGGACAGGCCCTGGGCGCGCTCTTCCCCCGTCGTGGTCATGCCCTCCAGCCTACGGGCGGGGGCCATTGCTTTTCCGGTGAGTTTCGACGACTTGGCCACACCACACTCCGTAGCCGAACAACAACGAAACCAGCCGGAATCCCTCTAACTGCCGAACCGGGAACGTTCATCGCCGGAACACCTGATTCCGCCGGGTGGTACCCGTACGGCATCCAGCGGCGAGCCGTACCGTCGCGTGGAAGGCCCCTGGTACGGCATAGTGTTGGGTGCCGACTCGGCGGCCCGACCTGATGTCCGGTTCGGCCGAGTTCCATCCCCCATGGTGTAACCAGGCAGCACTAAGGGTTTTGGTCCCTTAAGTTCAGGTTCGAATCCTGATGGGGGAGCTCCTGCGCAAGACCCCGGCCGGGCCCTGACGACCACGTCAGGGCCCGCTCTCGTCCCGCCCCACAGCCACCCCGGTATCCTGCGGTTGTCCACACCCCCTCCACAGCCGAAGGGCATCCCGTGAGCGCCATTCGCCCGGCAGCCGTCGTCGTACTCGCAGCGGGTGAGGGCACCCGTATGAAGTCGGCCACACCGAAGGTCCTGCACGAGATCTGCGGACGTTCCCTGGTGGGCCATGTCCTCGCCGCCGCCGGTGAGTTGAAGCCCGAGAACCTCGTCGTGGTCGTCGGGCACGCCCGGGAGCAGGTCACCGCTCACCTCGGTGACGTCGCCCCGGACGTGCGCACCGCCGTCCAGGCGCAGCAGAACGGCACCGGGCACGCCGTCCGCATGGGCCTGGAGGAGTTGGGCGGCGGCCTCGCCGGGACCGTCGTGGTCGTCTGCGGTGACACCCCGCTCCTGACCGGCGAGACGCTCAAGAACCTCGCCCGCACCCACTCCGAGGACGGCAACGCGGTCACCGTGCTGACCGCCGAGGTCCCGGACGCCACCGGGTACGGGCGGATCGTGCGGGACCCCGCCTCGGGCGCGGTGACGGCGATCGTCGAGCACAAGGACGCCTCCGACGCGCAGCGGGCGATCCGGGAGATCAACTCGGGTGTGTTCGCGTTCGACGGTCGGCTGCTGGCCGAGGCGCTGGGGCAGGTCCGGACGAACAACAGTCAGGGCGAGGAGTATCTGACGGACGTCCTCGGCATCCTGCGTGAGGCCGGGCACCGCGTCGGTGCCTCCGTGGCCGGTGATCACCGTGAGATCGCGGGGATCAACAACCGTGTGCAGCTCGCCGAGGCCCGCCGGATCCTGAACGACCGCTTGCTGACCGCCGCCATGCTGGACGGTGTCACCGTCGTGGATCCGGGCTCGACGTGGGTCGATGCGGGCGTGACGTTCGAGCAGGACGTCGTGGTGCTCCCGAACACGCTGCTGCAGGGCTCGACGCACCTCGGCGCGGGCTGCGAGGTCGGCCCGAACAGCCGGCTGAAGGACACCAGGGTCGGGACCGGCGCCCGGGTCGACAACACCGTGTCGGACGGGGCGGTGGTCGGTCCGGAGGCGACGGTGGGGCCGTACGCCTATCTGCGTCCCGGGACGCGGCTGGGACGCAAGGGCAAGATCGGGACGTACGTCGAGACCAAGAACGCCTCGATCGGTGAGGGCACGAAGGTGCCGCATCTGTCGTACGTCGGGGACGCGACGATCGGCGACAACTCCAACATCGGCGCCGCGAGCGTGTTCGTGAACTACGACGGTGAGGAGAAGCACCACACCACCGTCGGATCGCACTGCAAGACGGGCTCGGACAACATGTTTGTGGCGCCTGTCACGATCGGGGACGGTGCTTACACCGCCGCCGGGTCCGTGATCACGAAGGACGTACCGCCCGGTTCGCTGGCCGTGGCCCGCGGTCAGCAGCGGAATATCGAGGGTTGGGTGGCTCGTAAGCGCCCGGGGAGTGCGGCCGCGAAGGCGGCCGAGGCGGCTTCCCGGAAGCCGGAAGGCGAAGGCTGACCGGAAACAGATGCGTCTGGGACGGCGTACCGTGATAAGTGCACACCCGCACCCCACCAGCTGAGACGACGCTTTTCGTCCAGTTGAGACGTCGTGTCAACATCCAGCTGAGACACCTCTGAGGAGACAGTGCTGTGACCGGGATCAAGACGACCGGCGAGAAGAAGATGATGTTCTTCTCCGGCCGCGCCCACCCCGAGCTTGCCGAGGAGGTCGCCGAGCAGCTGGGTGTCGGGGTTGTCCCGACCAAGGCCTTCGACTTCGCCAACGGCGAGATCTATGTGCGGTATCAGGAGTCGGCGCGCGGTGCCGACTGCTTCCTGATCCAGAGCCACACGGCTCCGATCAACAAGTGGATCATGGAGCAGTTGATCATGATCGACGCCCTGAAGCGGGCGTCGGCGCGCTCCATCACCGTCATCGTGCCGTTCTACGGTTACGCGCGGCAGGACAAGAAGCACCGGGGTCGTGAACCGATTTCGGCGCGTCTGATCGCGGACATGATGAAGACGGCCGGGGCGGACCGGATCCTGACCGTGGATCTGCACACGGACCAGATCCAGGGCTTCTTCGACGGTCCGGTGGACCATCTGTTCGCGCTGCCGCTGCTCGCGGACTACGTGGGCAGGAAGGTGGACCGCGAGAAGCTGACGGTGGTCTCGCCGGACGCCGGCCGGGTGCGGGTCGCGGACCGCTGGTGCGACCGGCTGGGTGCGCCGCTGGCGATCGTGCACAAGCGGCGGGACAAGGACGTCGCGAACCAGGTGACGGTCCACGAGGTCGTGGGTGAGGTCAAGGGCCGGGTGTGTGTCCTGGTCGACGACATGATCGACACGGGTGGGACGATCTGTGCCGCTGCCGACGCGCTGTTCGCGCACGGCGCGGAGGACGTGATCGTGACGGCGACGCACGGTGTGCTGTCGGGTCCGGCGGCGGACCGGCTGAAGAACTCGCAGGTGAGCGAGTTCGTGTTCACGAACACGCTGCCGACGCCGGGTGAGCTGGCCCGGGACATGGACAAGATCATGGTGCTGTCGATCGCGCCGACCATCGCGCGCGCGGTGCGTGAGGTGTTCGAGGACGGTTCGGTGACGAGCCTGTTCGACGAGCAGTGAGCCGCTAGCGCCCAGTCTTGATCGATTTTTCTACGGCCTCCCCGCCGAGTACTCTGTTGAGGTTGCTCGGCGAGGGAGGCCGTAGTCCGTTTCCGGACGGAACACGGCGGTCCGTTATCGACGCGCTCTTCGTAGCAGGCCGTTCGTGGCCGGGTGACCACGTCCGTTGCTAGTTCTACGAGGAGTGATCGTCATGTCCGAGGTGAAGCTCGCCGCCGAGTCCCGTACGGAGTTCGGCAAGGGTGCCGCCCGTCGTATCCGCCGCGACAACAAGGTTCCCGGTGTGCTCTACGGCCACGGTTCCGACCCGCTGCACCTGACCTTCCCGGGTCACGAGCTGCTGCTGGCGCTGCGTACGCCGAACGTCCTGATCTCCCTGGACATCGACGGCAAGTCCAACGAGCTGGCGATCCCGAAGTCCGTGCAGCGTGACCCGCTGCGGGGCTTCCTGGAGCACGTCGACCTGCTGCTGGTCAAGCGCGGCGAGAAGGTCACCGTCGAGGTCCCGGTCGTCGCCGAGGGCGAGCTGGCGGCGGGTGGCAACCTGCTGGAGCACGTACTGAACGCGCTTCCGGTCGACGCCGAGGCCACCCACATCCCGGAGAGCTTCACCGTCTCCGTGGAGGGTCTGGAGGCCGGTGCCTCGATCCACGCCAAGGACATCAAGCTTCCGAACGGTGTCACGCTGGCCGTCGAGGAGGACGCTGTCGTCCTGCAGGTCCTGGCCGCGCAGGCCGAGGAGGCCCCGGAGGGCGAGGAGGCCGCCGAGGGCGGCGAGGGCGAACAGGCCGCTGCCGAGGCCTGATCGACGCCTGATCGCCGGTAGCTCGCCAGCCGCTGCTTCCCTCGCGGAGGCGGCGGCTGGCGGCGTATCTAAGGAGATATGGACGTGACGACCGACGCGGGTGCCCCCTGGCTGATCGTGGGGCTGGGCAATCCGGGGCCCGAGTACGCGATGAACCGGCACAACGTGGGCTTCATGGTGGCGGATCTGCTCGCGCAGCGGATCGGGGGCAGGTTCAAGCGGGCGGGCAAGGCGCAGGCGCAGGTCGTCGAGGGCCGGATCGGTCCGCCGGGGCCTGCGAGCCGCCGGGTGATCCTGGCGAAGCCGATGTCGTTCATGAACCTCTCGGGCGGCCCGGTGAACGCGCTGCGCGACTTCTACAAGGTGCCGCTCGCCCAAGTGGTCGCCATCCACGACGAGCTGGACATCGACTACGGGACGCTGCGCCTGAAGCTCGGGGGCGGCGACAACGGACACAACGGGCTCAAGTCGATGACGAAGGCGATGGGGCCGGACTATCACCGGGTGCGGTTCGGGATCGGGCGGCCTCCGGGGCGTATGCAGGTGGCCGACTTCGTGCTCAAGGACTTCTCGTCCGCCGAGCGCAAGGAGCTGGACTACTTCGTGGACCGGGCGGCGGACGGAGTGGAGTGTCTGCTGAGCGAGGGACTGGAGCGGGCGCAGAGTTCGTACAACTCCTGACTTGTCCCCCACCTCGGTTGACTGCCCGTGCAGCCATGGCCAAGGATCGCGGCCATGCCTTCTGCCGTCGTCTCCAGTCAGGGCGCGTCCGTCGCGCTGCGGTTCGGGCGGCTCGCGGCGATGGGTGTCGTCGCGGCGCTGATACTGATCGCGGGGGTGTGGGCGTCCTGGAGCACCGCCCAGTACGTGATGCTCACCAAGGGGCGGGAGAGCGGGACGGTCAGGGTGACCGGTTGCGGGGACGCCACCTGCTCGGGCCCCTACACGCCGATCTCCGCGGGGTCGCAGGCCCGCGACCGGGTCGTCATCGAGAAGACCGCCGCCGTGCGGGACGGGCAGACGTACACCGTGGTGATGAAGCCCGGCGGCAGGGAGGCCGTGCGGTCCGGGCCCGGTGGCGTGCTGTACTCCTGGGTGCCGCTGGGCGGCGCGCTGTTGCTCGGCTCGGTCGTGGTCGCGGGCGGGCTGGGGCGGGTGCGGGCGGCCTGGGTGATGGCCGGCTCGGGGTTGGCGCTGATCACCGCGGCCTTCGTCGTCGTGTAGGGCCCAGGACGTGGGTGTGCCCCCGTGCTCGTGAGGAGCACGGGGGCACACCTGTGCCCGCGGTTCTCAGCCCGTGTTGCGCAGGCCGGCCGCCACGCCGTTCACGGTGAGGAGCAGGGCCCGCGCGAGCAGCGGGTCCGGCTCGGCGCCCGCGGCGGCGGCGTCGCGCTGGCGCTTGAGGAGGGCGACCTGGAGGTAGGAGATCGGGTCCAGGTAGGCGTCGCGGACGGTGAAGGTCTGCTTCAGCACCGGCTGGGCGTCGAGGAGTTCGCCCCCGCCCGTGATCCGCAGGATCTCGGCGACGGTGAGGGCGTGCTCGGCGCGGATGGTGTCGAAGACGTGCTTCAGCTCGTCCGGGACGAGGGTGTCGACGTAGTGGCCGGCGATCCGCAGGTCTGTCTTGGCCAGCGTCATCTCGACGTTGGAGACGAAGTTGCGGAAGAAGTGCCACTGTCCGTACATCTCGTCGAGCACGGTGTCGAGGCCCGCCTCGCGCAGCGCCTTGAATCCGGAGCCGACGCCGAACCAGCCGGGGACGATCTGCCGGGACTGGGTCCAGCCGAACACCCACGGGATGGCCCGCAGCCCGTCGAGGCCCGCGCCGGAGTCGGGGCGGCGGGACGGGCGGGAGCCGAGGTGCAGGTCCGCGAGCTGGTCGACGGGGGTGGAGGCGAAGAAGTACGCCGGCAGGTCCGGGTCCTCCACCAGCCTGCGGTACGCCGCGTGCGCCGCGTCGCTGACCAGGTCCATCGCGGCGTCCCAGCGGGCGAGGGCCTCCACGGACTGGCGGGGCGCGGTGTGCAGGGCGGAGGCCTGGAGGGTCGCGGCGACCGTCAGCTCCAGGTTCTCCCTGGCCAGGGACGGGATCAGGTACTTGTCGGAGATGACCTCGCCCTGCTCGGTCACCTTGATCTCGCCCTCCAGGGTGCCCCAGGGCTGGGCGAGGATCGCGTCGTGGGTGGGGCCGCCGCCACGGCCGACGGTGCCGCCGCGGCCGTGGAAGAGCCGCAGTCGTACGCCGTAGCGGTGGGCGACGTCACGCAGGCGCCGCTGCGCCCGGTGGATCTCCCACTGGGAGGTCGTGATGCCGCCGAACTTGGAGGAGTCGGAGTATCCGAGCATGACCTCCTGGACGTCCCCGCGGAGTGCGACGAGCCGCCGGTAGGACGGGTCGGCGAGCATGTCCTCCAGGATGGAGTCGGCGGCCTTGAGCTCGTCCGTGGTCTCCAGCAGCGGCACGATTCCGATCTTGGCCCAGCCGGCGTGCAGGTCGACCAGGCCGGCCTCGCGGGCGAGGACGGCGGCGGCGAAGACGTCGTCGGCGCCCTGGCACATCGAGATGATGTACGACTCGATGACCTCGGGCCCGAAGACCTGAAGGGCCCGCTTGACCGTTCGGAACACTCCGATGGTCTTGGCGCCGGCCGCGTCGACGGGGGCGGGGCTGGGAGCCAGCGGGCGGCGCGAGCGGAGTTCCTTGGCGAGAAGCTTCGTGCGGTAGTCGCGCGGCATGTCGGCGTACCGCCAGGACTCCTCGCCGAGCCGGTCGAAGAGCTGACCGAGGGCGTGGTGGTGGGCGTCCGCGTGCTCGCGTACGTCCATCGTGGCGAGCTGGAGACCGAAGGCGGACAGCGTGCGGATGGTGCGGTCCAGGCGGCCGTCGGCGAAGAGGCCGCCGCGGTGGGCGCGCAGGGACGCCTGGATCAGCTTGAGGTCGTGGAGCAGCTCGCCGGTGCCGAGGTAGTCGCGGCCGGCCTGGTGCGGGGTGCCCTTGGCGAGGCGCTGCTTGGTGTTCTCCAGCTTCTGCCGGATGCAGGTGGCCTTGAGACGGTAGGGCTCCTCGGCGTTGAGGCGCTTGTACCGGGGGCTGATCTCGGGCAGCTGATCCAGGTCGGCCCGGAGGGATTCCAGGAGGTCCTCGGTGGCGCCGGTGTAGCGGATGGAGTTCGACAGGAAGCCGCGGAGCTCGTCGATCATCTCCAGGGCGTCGTTGATGCCGTGCTCGTGCTGGAGGATCAGCACCTCCCAGGTCACCTCGGGGGTCACGTTGGGGTTGCCGTCGCGGTCGCCGCCGATCCAGGTGCCGAAGGTGACGGGGCGGGTGTCGTCGGGGAGCTTGACGCCGACGCGCTCCAGCTCCGCCGTCAGGTCCTCCAGGACGTCGCCGACGGCGCCGGCGTGCAGCTCGTCCAGGTAGTAGATCGCGTTGCGGGCCTCGTCGGCCGGTTCGGGGCGGACGACGCGCAGCTCGTCGGTCTGCCAGACGAGGTCGATGTTCTCGGCCAGCCGGATGTCGTGGCGGCGGCGGTCGGACTCGATGACCGGCGTCTCCAGCAACTTGGCGATGCGCCGCAGCTTGTTGAGGACCGAACGGCGCGCGGCTTCCGTGGGGTGAGCCGTGAACACCGGACGAACATTGAGATGGCGGACGGTCTCCCTGAGGTGCTCGGGATCGGCGTCCTTCAGCCGGTCGGCGGTGCGGGACAGAAGCCCGCCCTCGGCGGCGCGGCGGGCGCGCAGCTCGCGGCCCCGGTGCACCTGCTCGGTGACGTTGGCCAGGTGGAAATAGGTGGAGAAGGCGCGGACCAGCTTGGCCGCGGTCTCCAGTTCGGTGCCGCGCAGCAGCTCGGCGGCGGCCTCGCCGTCCTCCCGGGTGAGGCGGCGTACCCTTTCGACGAGTTCCAGCAGCTCAGGGCCCTCCTGGCGGACAAGGGTCTCACCGAGGAGGTCGCCGAGCCGGCGGATGTCGGCGCGCAGCTCACTGCTGGTCGTCGTGGTCTGGTCGTCGGCACTGCTCACAGGTGCGGCTCCTTGCAGTGTTGAAGCTCGTCTGAAGCTCGTGTGGGAGGGAACCCGGTGACCGTCGCACGGCGGGAGCCGTATTACGAGCCGGACTTCCGGGGAAGGAATCAGAGCGGACCGCGCTGTCCGACCGACTCCCAGGATAGGTGTCGGCCGGGACGCGCAGGATCACGGGCTCTTGCCGCCGCGCGACGCGCTGCCATACTTACGACGCCGTAGGTTACGGAACCGTAGGGATGTCTCGCCCCGAGTCGTACGCGGTACCCACAGCCCGGCACCTGCCACAATCCACGACCCCACAGGGGACGCCCCATGACCACGAGTTCCGATGTGATCGACGACGCCCCGAAGTCGACCTCACAGGACACCGCCGATTCGCACCCGCCCGCCACGCTCGGCGGCGACCGCAAGGGTTCCGTCGAGCAGGGCGCGCTCCTGCTCTTCATCGTCGTCCCGTTCCTCGCTCTCCTCGCGGCGGTGCCGCTGGCGTGGGGCTGGGGAGTGAGCTGGCTGGACCTGGGTCTGCTGGTCTTCTTCTACTTCCTCGGCTGCCACGGCATCACGATCGGTTTCCACCGGCACTTCACCCACAGTTCGTTCAAGGCCAAGCGGCCCTTGAAGATCGCGCTGGCGATCGCCGGGTCGATGGCGGTCGAGGGTCCCCTGGTGCGCTGGGTGGCCGACCATCGCAAGCACCACCAGTTCTCCGACGCGGAGGGTGACCCGCACTCGCCGTGGCGGTACGGCGAGACGCTCCCGGCGCTGATGAAGGGCCTGTGGTGGGCCCACATCGGATGGATGTTCGACGAGGAGCGCACCCCGCAGGACAAGTACGCGCCGGATCTGATCAAGGACCGGACGCTGCGGGCGATCTCCCGGCAGTTCATCGTCTGGACGATGCTGTCCCTGGCGCTGCCCGCGCTGATCGGCGGTCTGGTGACCATGTCCTGGTGGGGGGCGTTCACCGGGTTCTTCTGGGGGTCGCTGGTCCGGGTGGCGCTGCTGCACCACGTGACCTGGTCGATCAACTCGATCTGCCACGCGGTGGGCAAGCGGCCGTTCAAGTCGCGGGACCGCTCGGGCAACGTGTGGTGGCTGGCGGTCCTGTCCTGCGGTGAGTCCTGGCACAACCTCCACCATGCCGACCCGACCTCGGCGCGGCACGGTGTGGAGCGCGGCCAGATCGACTCCTCCGCCCGGCTGATCCGCTGGTTCGAGCTCGCCGGCTGGGCGTACGACGTGCGCTGGCCGTCACGCTCGCGTATCGATTCCCGCCGTCAGGACGGGGAAGGCGGCTCCCCGCGCGGGAGGGAGACGGCCGAGGCGGCATGATTGACGCCGTGGCGACCGACTCCAGCACCCCCAGCAACGACAAGCCGCGGCGGACGCGCCGTACCCGTATGACCGGTGCGGAGCGGCGCCAGCAGTTGCTGGAGATCGGTCGCACCCTCTTCGCCGCGAAGGGCTTCGAGGGCACGTCGGTGGAGGAGATCGCGGCGAAGGCCGGGGTCTCCAAGCCGGTGGTGTACGAGCACTTCGGCGGCAAGGAAGGGCTGTACGCGGTCGTCGTGGACCGTGAGATGCGCCGCCTGCTGGACATGGTGACCAGCTCACTGACGGCGGGCCACCCGCGCGAGCTGTGCGAACAGGCGGCGTTCGCGCTGCTCGACTACATCGAGGAGTACACGGACGGTTTCCGCATCCTGGTCCGTGACTCCCCGATCCCCCAGTCGACGGGTTCTTTCGCCTCGCTGATCTCGGACATCGCCACCCAGGTGGAGGACATCCTGGGCCGCGAGTTCAAGAGTCGCGGCTTCGATTCGAAACTGGCCCCGCTGTACGCCCAGGCGCTGGTCGGGATGGTCGCGCTGACCGGGCAGTGGTGGCTGGAGGTGCGCAAGCCCAAGAAGGCCGAGGTGGCGGCGCACCTGGTGAACCTGGCGTGGCACGGGCTGGACGGCCTGGAGCAGAAGCCGCGGCTGATCGGGCATCGCAAGAACTGAGGCCGCTGGCCGGAACAGGAGTGGGGATCTCGGAAGCGGCCGCCGCCGCTGCCGGGATCCCCCTCCTCGTTGGACCGTCGGCGGATCAGGGTCCGAGAGCCGCCGCGCGCCGCGAGCGCCGGCGGCCTGGATCTCCGTGATGCCGAGAACGTCCACGCGGTACGCGCGCAGGCGCTCCCGGCTGTGATCATCAGGGCTCCTTGTGGGCCACGGCGAAGATGCGGCGGAACGGGAACGGGGTGCCGTGGCTGCTCGGCGGATAGGCCTCGCGCAGGGCCGTGCGGTACTCGTCCTCGAAGGCGCGGGTCGCCTCCGGGTCGTCGGCGAGGGCGGTCAGGACGGGCCGCAGGCCGGTGCCCTTCACCCAGTCCAGGACCGGGTCCTCGCCGGCGAGGAGATGGATGTACGTGCTCTCCCAGACGTCGGCCGTGCAGCCGAGGTCGGTGAGCCGTTCCAGGTAGGCCTCGGGGGTGAGGACGGCGTCGTCGTGCCGCAGGGTGCCGACGAGGCGGTCCGCCCAGCGCGGGGACGTGGCCAGCTCGCGCATCAGGCGGTGGCTGGGGGCGGCGAAGTTGCCGGGGACCTGGAAGGCGAAGGTGCCGCCCGGGACGAGTCCGGCGATCCAGTCGGCGAACCGGTTCTCGTGCCCGGGGATCCACTGGAGCGTGGCGTTGCTGAGGATCAGGTCGTACGGCTCACCTGGCGTCCAGGTGCGCAGGTCGGCGTGGGCGAAGTCGAGGCGGGCGGTGCCGGGGTGCTCGGCGCGGGCGCGCTGGAGCATCTCCGGGGAGTTGTCGTAGCCGGTGACGCGGGCGGTGGGCCGGCGGGCGGCGAGGAGCGCGGTGAGGTGTCCGGGTCCGCAGCCGAGGTCGGCGATTCGGGGCGGTTCGCTGGGCGGCTCGGGGACGTGGGCCAGGAGGTCGGCGAAGGGGCGGGCGCGGTGTCCGGCGTGCCGCAGGTACTGGGCAGGGTCCCAGGTGGGGTCGGCCATGCCCTCAGCTTGGCAACCCAAGTATCTCGACGTCAAGAGACTTCATGTCGACACAACCACTACACTGATCGTCATGGAGGACGAGGTCGATCGGCTGGTCGCAGCGTGGCGCCGGGAGCGCCCGGACCTCGACGTGGAACCGCTTGAGGTACTCAGCCGGGTGAGCCGGCTGGCCCGGCACCTGGACCGCGCGCGTCGGCTGGCCTTCTCCGAGCACAGTCTGGAGCCGTGGGAGTTCGACGTCCTGACGGCGCTGCGCCGGGCGGGGACGCCGTATCAGTTGTCGCCGGGGCAGTTGCTGACCCAGACGCTGGTCACCTCGGGCACGATGACGAACCGTATCGACCGGCTGGCGAAGAAGGGCCTGGTCGAGCGGTTGCCCGATCCCAGCGACCGGCGGGGCGTGCTGGTCCGGCTCACCGATGAGGGCAGGGATCGTGCGGACCAGGCGCTGGCGGGGCTGCTCGACCAGGAGCGGGCGATCCTTGCGGAGCTGTCTCGTGCGCAGCGGGCTGAACTGGCGGCGTTGTTGCGTCAGTTGACGGCGCCGTTCGACAACATTCCCGGATAGGGCCGCCGGGACACGGGGGACCGGCCGTGCGTCGTCCGCGGGCCGGGGGTGGCTGAGCGCGCAGTTCCCCGCGCCCCTGAAGGAAGCTGCCCGGCCGCCGACGAACACGCGCCCCTGAAGGCGGCGCCCGGCCGCGAGCGATCACGTGCCCCTGAGGCAGGCTGCCCGGCCGCGGGCGATCATGCGCCGCTGGGAGGCTGCCCGGCCGCGGGGGGGCGTGCGCCTGAGGGGGTTGCACGGTCGTGACCGGTGCGGGCTCTCAGGCGCTGTTGCTTTCCTCCGGGGTGATGCGGCCCGTCGGGCCCAGGTCGGCCGGGCCCACGCCCGCGCGCCGGGCGAGGGCGACGGCGGCGAGGGTGGAGTGGACGCCGAGTTTGCCGAGGACGTTCTGCATGTGGGTGCGTACGGTGTGCGGGGAGAGGTAGAGGCGCTCGGCGACGGCCTTGCGGCCGAGGCCCGCGACCATGCAGCGCAGCACCTCCCGCTCGCGCGGCGTGAGGGACTCCACCAGCCGTTCGCTCTCGGTGCGGTGCCTGCGGGCCGCGGTCAGCTCGCGCAGCACGCCGGTGAGCAGGGCGGGCGGCAGATGCGTCTCGTCGCGCAGCACCCCCCGGATGACGGTGAGCAGCCGGGACAGCGAGCAGTCCTTGGCGACCCAGCCGCCCGCGCCGGCCTGCAGGGCGAGCGCCGCCCGCCGTGGATCGTCCTTCTCGGCGAGCACGACGACCCGCACGCCGGGCTGTGCGACACGGACCCCCGCGACCAGGGAGATCCCGTCCACGACCCCGTCGCCGCCCTCCTGGACGGGCACGGCGGGCCGTATCCCGGGCGCGGTGCCACCCAGGTCGGCGTCGACGAGCAGCACGTCGAAACGGCGGCCCTCGGCGGCCGCGCGTTCCAGGCTGCGTACCGCGGCGGGACCACTGCCGGCCGCGGAGACGTCGACGTCCGGCTCGGCGGCGAGTGCCGCCGCGAGGGACTCGGCGAAGATGCGGTGGTCGTCGACGACCAGGACTCGGATGCGTACCACGAAACCCCCTTCCCCGAGCTCTGGAAGAGCAGGGGACGCCCATCGACGGGAGCCGGTGACCGGTGCGGGCACGACGCCCGAAGCAGTCCTGGGTTGTTGTCTCAGCCGTTCCCCCAGGACGGGGTCGCCGCAGCCGCACGGCCGCCGCCGTGCAGGAACTGCTACCCCCACTTCGGGCGTCGTACCCGACTTGTCTCGCCCCCTGAACAGCACCGGCCCCCACCGGTGCTTTCATCAGAGTACGGGCGGGGGCCAGGAGCGGAAGCCAATTTGCAGAACTGGCTGTCCGGCGCGTTTATGGTGAGCCGCATGTTTCGTATTGAGACAGAAGTCGACAGGACCCGGCGCGATCTTCTCCGTTCGCGGCTCCGCGACACCAATACGGCAGCCTCACCCGTCCTGCGCGCCCTGCGCGGAACCCCCGCCGCGCGCGAAGCCCCCTTGCACGTATGGGTGTTGGACGCGACCGGCGACCTGGCCGGCGGTCTGGTCGGGCACACCTGGGCGACCTGGCTGCACGTGACGTACCTCTGGGTCGACGGCCGCCACCGGGGCAGCGGCCTGGGCTCGCGCCTGCTGACGGAGGCGGAGCGCATCGCCCGCGAAAAGCGCCGCTGCACCGCCGCCCGCGTGGAGACCTGGGACTTCCAGGCCCCGGACTTCTACCGCAGACACGGGTACGAGGTGGTGGGCACGATCCCCGACTACCCACCCGGCATCACGGAGTTCACGCTGACGAAGCGCCTGGTCACCCGCTGACGGCGGCCGCCCTACCGAAGCCGCCGCGCCCCCGGCGAAGGCACGGCCTCGAACACCCGGGGCGCGGTGAAGCCCGCCGCCGCGAACGCCTCCTGGACCGCCTTGGTGACGCCGTCGACGTCCGCCACCTCCGCGAGCACGATCGCCGAGCCGCCGAAGCCGCCGCCCGTCATCCGGGCGCCGAGCGCGCCGGCCGACAGGGCGGTGTCGACGACCAGGTCCAGCTCCGGGCAGGAGATGCGGAAGTCGTCGCGCAGAGAGGCGTGGCCCTCGGTGAGGACGGGGCCGATCGCCCGGGTCCCGCCCGACTCCAGCAGGGAGACGACGCGTTCGACGCGCTCGTCCTCGGTGACCACGTGCCGGACCAGACGGCGCACCTCCTCGTCGTCGCCGATGCGGTCGAGCGCCGCGTCCAGCCCGTCGTACGGGATGTCGCGCAGGGCGTCGACGCCCAGCAGGGCGGCGCCCTTCTCGCAGCCGGCGCGGCGCTTGCCGTACTCGCCGGTGCTGTGCTCGTGCTTGACCCGGGTGTCGACCACCAGCAGGCGCATGCCCTCGGCGGCGAGGTCGAAGGGGATCTGTCGCTGGGAGAGGTCGCGGGTGTCGAGGAACAGGGCGTGGCCCGCGGTGCAGCAGGCGGACGCGGTCTGGTCCATGATCCCGACGGGGGCGCCGACGTAGACGTTCTCGGCGCGCTGGCACAGGCGGGCCAGCTGCCAGCCCTTCAGGCCGAGTTCGTACAGCTCGTTCAGGGCCAGGGCGATCACCACCTCCAGCGCCGCCGAGGACGACAGCCCCGCGCCCGCCGGGACCGTGGAGGCCAGGTGGACGTCCGCGCCGGTCACCTCGTGGCCCGCGGCGCGCAACGCCCAGACGACGCCCGCCGGGTACGCCGTCCAGTTCCGGTCCGACTCCGGCTCCAGGGCGTCCACGCGCAGCTCGGCCACGCCGCCCTCGACGTCCGCCGAGTGCAGCCGCAGCACGCCGTCGGTGCGCCGTGAGACCGCGGCGACCGCGGTGTGCGGCAGCGCGAACGGCATCACGAAGCCGTCGTTGTAGTCGGTGTGCTCGCCGATGAGGTTGACCCGCCCCGGCGCGGCCCACACGCCCTGCGGATCGGCCCCGTACAGCTCCCGGAACCGCTCTGCGACAGCCCCGGCGACCGTCTCTCTGGCCTCGCTCATGCCCTGACCCCTGACCTTCCGTACGTCTCTACTTGCCGCGCCGCTGCGCGAACTCCCAGGCGTCCGCGACGATTCCGGCGAGGTCCGCGCGGGACGGGTTCCAGCCGAGCCGCTCGCGGGCGGTCCGCGCCGACGCCACCAGCACCGCCGGGTCGCCGCCCCGGCGCGGGGCCGCGACCTCGGGGATCGGGTGGCCGGTGACCTGCCGGGCCGTCTCGACGACCTCGCGGACCGAGAAGCCGTTGCCGTTGCCGAGGTTGCAGATCAGGTGCTCGCCGGGGACGGCCGCACCGACGGCCAGCAGGTGCGCCTCCGCGAGGTCCGCGACGTGGATGTAGTCGCGAACGCAGGTGCCGTCCGGCGTCGGGTAGTCGTCGCCGTAGACGGAGATCGCGTCGCGCCTGCCCCGGGCCACCTGGAGGACCAGCGGGATGAGGTGCGACTCGGGGTCGTGGCGCTCGCCGAACTCGCCGTACGCGCCGGCGACGTTGAAGTAGCGCAGCGACACCGCGCCGAGCCCGTGCGCCTTCGCCTCGCCGGTGATCATGTGGTCGACGGCGAGCTTGGAGGCGCCGTAGGGGCTGGTCGGCGCGGTCGGCGCGGACTCGACGATCGGGACCTCCCGCGGCTCGCCGTAGGTCGCGGCCGTGGAGGAGAAGACCAGCTTGCGCACCCCGGCCGCCCGCATGGCGGCGAGCAGCGCCATGGTGCCGCCGACGTTGTTGTCCCAGTACTTCTCCGGCTTCACGACGGACTCGCCGACCTGGGAGAAGGCGGCGAAGTGGAGCACCGCGTCGAACGAGGAGTCCAGCCACTTCGCGGCGTCGCGGACGTCGCCCTCCACGAAGGAGGCACCGGCGGGCACACCCTCGCGGAAGCCGGTGGAGAGGTTGTCGAGGACGACGACCTCGTGGCCCGCCTCCAGCAGATGCTGGGCGACCACGCTGCCCACGTATCCCGCTCCACCGGTGACCAGGTACTTCCCGCTCATGAACTAGCTACCTCTCGCAGTCGCTCGGCCGCGCGCTCCGGCGGCACGTCGTTGATGAACACGCTCATGCCGGATTCGGAACCCGCGAGAAACTTCAGCTTGCCGGAAGTTCGGCGAATGGTGAAAAGCTCCAGGTGAAGTGCGAAGTCGTCACGGCTGACGCCCTCGAACTCCAGCAGCTGGCCGAACGGCGCCTGGTGCCAGGCGGCGATGTACGGCGTCGGAGGCTCACCCTCGCCGAAGATCCGGTCGAAGCGCCTCAAGAGTTCCAGATAGACCTGGGGGAATTCCGAGCGTGCCGCCTCGTCCAGCGCGAGCAGGTCGGGCACCCGGCGCCGCGGGTACAGGTGGACCTCGTACGGCCAGTGCGCGGCGTACGGCACGAAGGCCACCCAGTGTTCACCCGCAAGGACGACGCGCTCGCCGGCGAGCTCGCGCTCCACGACGGCGTCGAAGAGGTTCTCCCCGCCCGTGGCCTCCTGGTGGGCCGCGAGGGACCGGAGCATCAGTGCGGTGCGAGGGGTGGTGAAGGGGTAGGCGTAGATCTGCCCGTGCGGGTGACCCAGTGTCACACCGATCTCCGCACCCCGGTTCTCGAAACAGAAGACCTGCTCTACGGAGGGCAGATGGGACAGCTCCGACGTACGGTCGGTCCACGCGTCCAGGACCAGCCGCGCCTGCTCCTCGCCCAGGTCGGCGAAGGACGCGTTGTGGTCGGAGGTGAAGCAGACGACCTCGCAGCGCCCGGAGTCACCGGCGAGCGAGGGGAAACGGTTCTCGAAGACCACCACGTCGTACGACGAGTCCGGGATCTCACTCAGCCGATCGCCCTGCGACGGGCACAGCGGGCACTGGTCGGCCGGCGGGTGGTAGGTGCGGCCCTGGCGGTGCGAGGCGATGGCGACCGAGTCGCCCAGCAGGTCGTCGCGGCGGATCTCGGAGGTCGTCACGGTCCGCTCCAGCGGGCGGCGGTCGACCGCGTCCCGTACGGCGTCGTCACGCAGGTCGTAGTAGATCAGCTCGCGGCCGTCCGCCAGCCGGGTCGAGGTCTTCTTCACCGCGGACTCCTCATTCGAGCCACTCACTCATTCAACAGAACCCAACACACCAAAACACAACTCACCACGCCAGTCAACATCACAATCAATCAAAGCTCGACATCAGAAGTGTTCAATTAGCAAACGCTCAGGCGTAGGTTCCGGTCCGGATCAGTTCACGCAACGAAGCGAGTGCGTATGCAAACCCCCACATATCTGTCCGCCGAGCTACGGCTCCCCACCAACTGGCTCGACTACACGATCCTCGGCATCTACTTCGTCGTCGTCCTCGGCATCGGCTTCGCCGCCCGCCGGTCGGTGAGGACCAGCCTCGACTTCTTTCTGTCCGGCCGCTCGCTGCCCGCCTGGGTCACGGGCCTCGCGTTCATCGCCGCCAACCTGGGCGCCACCGAGATCCTCGGCATGGCCGCCAACAGCGCCCAGTACGGCGTCTACACGACGCACTGGTACTGGATCGGCGCCATCCCGGCAATGGTCTTCCTGGGTCTGGTGATGATGCCGTTCTACTACGGCTCCAAGGTCCGCTCGGTCCCGGAGTTCCTCCTGCTCCGCTTCGACAAGGCGGCGCACCTTCTCAGTTCGGTCCTGTTCGCCTTCGCCGCCATCCTGATCGCGGGCGTCAACCTCTACGCGCTCGCGATCGTCGTGGAGGCGCTGCTCGGCTGGCCGGAGTGGGTGGCGATCGTCGTGGCGGGCTTCTTCGTGCTCGCCTACATCACCCTCGGCGGCCTCTCCTCGGCGATCTACAACGAGGTCCTGCAGTTCTTCGTGATCCTCGCCGCGCTGATCCCGATCACAGTGCTGGGCCTGAAGAAGGTCGGCGGCTGGGACGGCCTGACGAACACACTCACCGCCAGCCACGGCGACGACTTCGTGACCGCCTGGGGCGGCACGGGCATCGGCGATCCCAACCCACTCGGCGCGAACTGGCTCACCATCGTCCTGGGCCTCGGCTTCGTCCTCTCCTTCGGCTACTGGACCACGAACTTCGCCGAGGTCCAGCGCGCGCTGTCCGCCAAGAACCTCTCCGCGGCCCAGCGCACGCCGCTGATCGCCGCGTTCCCGAAGATCTTCATCGTCTTCCTGGTGATGATCCCCGGCCTGGTCGCCGCCGCGCTGATCCCCCGGTTCGGCACACCCGAGTCGGGCTACCAGTACAACGACGCGATCCCCTACCTGATGCAGGACCTGCTCCCCAACGGCGTCCTCGGCATCGCGGTGACCGGCCTGCTGGCGGCCTTCATGGCCGGTATGGCGGCCAACGTGTCGTCGTTCAACACGGTGTTCACGAACGACATCTGGGCGAAGTACGTGGAACGGGGCCGGGAGGACACGTACTACGTGCGCTTCGGCCGCCTGATCACGGCGATCGGCGTCATGGCCTCCGTGGGCACGGCGTTCCTGGCGTCGTCCTTCTCGAACATCATGGCCTACCTCCAGACGCTGTTCTCCTTCTTCAACGTCCCGATGTTCGTCGTCTTCATCATCGGCATGTTCTGGAAGCGCGCGTCGATGAAGTCGGGATTCTGGGGCCTGCTGGCGGGCACGACGGCGGCGATGGTCAACTACTTCGTCATCTACAAGCAGGGCATCATCGACATCCCCTCCGACCAGGGCGCCAACTTCGTCTCCGCGATCGCGGGCTTCGTGGCCGGCGCGGTGGTCATGGTGGCCGTCTCCCTGTTCACCGCCCCCAAGCCCGAACGGGAACTCCAGGGACTCGTCTACGGCACCCGCTCGCCCGGCATGGCGGAGCCGCCCGCGGAGGGCGACGACGCTTGGTACCGCAGGCCGGCGCTGCTCGGCTGGGGCGCGGTGATCCTGGCTGCCGCCTGCTACATCCCGTTCTCGTTCTGACCGCGAAGGACCACAAAACATGTCAGAGCACCCCGAACACCCCGAGTACTCCGAGAACGACGTCCAGCGCGAGGTCACCGAACTGGAGGGCAGGTCCGCGACGGCCGCCCGCCTCTTCGACATCCGCCGCATCATCGGCGGCCTGTTCGTCCTCTACGGCGTCATCGTCACGATCACCGGCCTCACCGACGGCGACGCCGCGATCGACAAGGCCGAGGGCATCAACATCAACCTCTGGACCGGCCTGGGCATGCTGCTCCTGGGCCTCTTCTTCCTCACCTGGCTGAAACTCCGCCCCACAGCACCCCCGCCTCCCCAGAAAACCCCCGAAAACCACTAACCACACCACGCCTGGGGCGGCCCCCGGCCCCAGGCGGCACACATGACCGCGGCTTGCGCGGCTGAGCCACGGAGCCGCGGTCGCGTACGGCGAGAAGGGGTCGTGTCGGGGGTGTCCGCCCGCAGCGGTCGGCGCGACAACACGGGCGAGTTGGTAAGTGACCGATTCCGCGCCGTTCCGAGGACGGACACCCCCGGCACGACCCCGCCCCCACCTCCCACCCGCAGGCGCTCCACGCACCGCCGCCGAACAGCCAGGGGCGCCGCAGGCATTCAGCCTTCGCCACGGTCCGGCAACGGCCCCGCCCGGTCCAGCAGCCCGGTGCGGGCCGCCAGGGCCGCTGCCTCCAGGCGGGACCCCACGCCGAGCTTCATCAAAACGCGCTGGACATGCGTGCGCGCCGTGGACGGCGCGATGCCCATGCCGGCCGCGATCAGCCGCGTATCCTCCCCCTCGGCCACCCGGACCAGCACCTCCACCTCCCTCGGCGTCAGCATCTGCAGCAGCCGCTGCCCCTCGTCGTCCGGCTGCGCCGCAGGGTTCAGCAGCTCACCGAACGCCCCCTGCAACAACTGCGGCGCCACCGCCGCCTCCCCCGCCCGCGCCTTCATGATCGCCCGCTCCACGCCCTCGATGCGCTCGTCGTGCCGCACATACCCGGACGCCCCCGCAGCGAACGCCGCCGCGATGCCCCGCGGACTCGGCACCGGCCCCAGCACCAGCACCGCCACCTGCCCCCGCTCCCGCTTGATCCGCAGCACGGGATCGAACGCTCCCGCCTCGGCCGGCGTCGCCGTCCCCCACAGGCACACCTCCGGCGCCCGCGCGATCACCAGCTCCGCCGCCCCCGCGGCCGGCGCCGCCGCGGCCAGCACCCGGTGCCCCCGCAGCTTCAGCGCCGAGGCCAGCGCCTCGGCGAGCAATCGGTGGTCGTCGACCACCATCAGCCGCACTCCCATCGAGCTCCCCCCAGTCCCCCCAATGGACGCCCACTATGGATGCCCAAAGGTCCCCACGGACAGACCCAGAACAAACACGGAACACACCAAGTCCAGCCCCCCGGACGACAGCCCCCCGGCATCGACGTCCGCCATGCCCCCGGAAGCTACACGCTTGTTCGACGTCGCGCTGCCTCTACTCGTGAGAAGTGCCCCGGATCGCCGAAATTCCGCTCATTCGAGGGGTGTTGAGCCTCAAGCATGTGGCCCCGCCCCTGGACGGGGACGGGGCCACACACCACCATCGCGAGTTGCCGAGACGTCAGCCACTCACACCGAACGCGATCGCGAGGTACTCGTCCCCACTCGCGGTCGACCCGCTGACGTACACCTCGGACATGTACAACCGCCCCTGGGCGTAGAGGACTTCGCCGTACTGCGGCGCCTTGCCGGACTCCACGTCCCGCACCGAGTCGGTCCCCGGGTTCTCCATCAGCTTGACCTGCTTGAAGCTGCCGCCGTCGATGCTGACGATCTGCCCGCCCTTGTTGTAGGGCCCGCTCTTGTACGCGATCACGTTCCCGCCGTCCATCCGCAGCGGCGTCATCGTGTACCCGTCCCCGGCGTCCGCCCGCTGCCCGGTCTGCTTCCCGGAAGCCAGGTCGAACGCGACGACCGAGTTCATCCGGCCGAAGTCACCGGTGGTGTCCTGCTCCTCCGTCGGCACGTAAATCCGGTCGTTGCCGACCGCGAGCCCGGTGCAGTCCTCGACCCGCGAGATCCCGTCGCACTCGGCGGCGTAGGAGTCACCCGGCGCCGAGATCCGCGCCCGCAGCTTGCCCGTCTTGTTGTCGACGGAGAAGAAGTCCGAGATGCCGCTGCCGTCCCCGGCGGAGTCACCCACGTCGGCCGCCACCACCAGCGGCTCGGTCGACACGACGCTGGCGTACTCGATGCCCTTGGTCATCTTGTACTCGGAGATCACCTTCCCGGACTTCGGGTCGATGGTCTGGATGTGCAGCTCACGCGCCTCGTACTGCCCGCACTTGCGCACCGCGACCAGCTTGGCGCCGCCGCCGTACCCGGCGTCGTAGCAGGTGTCACCGGGCTTCGGCGACCACAGCGACTTGCCGCTGGCGATGTCGAACGCGGCGCCGCCGCTCGTGCTGCCCACGGCGACCGTGCTCGCGCTCACGGTGACGTTGTCGAAATTGATCGGCTGGTCACCGGAGTTGGCGGTCTTCGTCCACAGCTTCTTGCCCGCGTTCAGGTCGATCGCGGCGACCTGGCTGCACCCCTCCGAGGAGTTCTTCGCGGGCATCCGGGGCTGGAAGACGACAGCCGTCCTCCCGTCCGCGGTCGCGTGCGGGGTGGCCTCGCAGACCGGCCCGGGCAGCGGGATCGTCCACAGCTCGGTGCCCTTTTCCCGGTCGTAGCCCACGATCTCGGCGACACCGGCCTTGGCGTACACCTTGTCGGTGAGCCAGGAGCCGGAGACGACCACGGAGTCGTCCTTGTCGACCTTGGGCGCCGGAATCTGGAACAGCACCCTGGAGTCGGGGTCGGCCGGCACCTTCTCGGAGCCCTTGGAGGAGCCCTCGTCGCCGCCGCCCTTGCCGTCACCCTTGCCGCCGCTGGAGCTGGCGGTGTCGTCCTTGCCGCCGTCGGCGGAGGACTTCGAGTACCAGACGCCGCCGCCGATGATCAGCGCGATCGCCACGACGGCGGCCACGATGATGGCCACCTGCGCGTTGAACTTCCCCCCGCCGCCGCCCGGCTGACCCGGCTGCGGGTGCATCGGCACGGTCGGCTGCGCGTAGGCCGGACCGGGCTGCCCGTACGG
Organism: Streptomyces sp. NPDC086077; assembly: GCF_040686175.1. Taxonomy (NCBI): domain Bacteria; kingdom Bacillati; phylum Actinomycetota; class Actinomycetes; order Kitasatosporales; family Streptomycetaceae; genus Streptomyces; species Streptomyces sp. NPDC086077. Next base: position 26,532 of record NZ_JBFBJT010000029.1, read on the forward strand.
ATGGGGCTGCGGCGGCGCCCCGGGGTAGCCGTACCCGGGCTGGGCCTGCGGCGGCTGCGGAGGAGTCGGCGGGCCCTGAGGGTAGCCGTACCCGGGCTGGGCCTGCGGCGGCTGCGGGTAGCCGTAGCCCGGCGGCTGCTGCGGCGGCGTGGGCGGCCCGGCAGGCTGCTGCGGCGCTCCGAAGGCGGGCGGCTGTTGCGGCGGCTGGTCCTGAGGCTGGGGCTGGGGCTGGGGCTGGGGTGAGCCGAACCCACCCCCCTGCGGAGGCTGGTTGGGCGGCGGAGGCGGCGGCTGCGTCATGACGTGGGTACCTCGGGGGGATGGGGACGGAACGAGTCGTGGGGGCGCGTCACTTGCCGTAGGCGAGCATCAGCTTTTCCTTGGCCTCGTCCTCGCCGGACAGCCGGGTGGTGGAGATGTAGAAGCGGCCGTCCACCCAGGCGATGTCCCGCGAGAAGAAGCTGTCCTCGACCTCCGCCGCGCCCGTGGGGTTCTGCAGCAGCTTGGTCGGCCGGTGGCTGCTGCCGGTCGTCGGGACGGAGACGATCTGGCCGCCCGCGTCGTACGACGGCTGGACGTAGGCGACGAGCTTGCCGCCCTCGACCTGGAGCGGGAGCATCGACTCGTCCGCCGGGGACTTCACGCGCCACTTCTCCTTGCCGGTGGCGAGGTCGATGGCGACGATCTCGTTGGCGCCGCCGGAGGCCTCGGTGGGCAGGTAGAGCGTGTTGGCGTCGGCGGCGACGCCCTCGCAGCCGGTCAGGTCGCGCTGGAGGACGGACCAGCCGCACTCGGGCGCGAAGCTCTCGTCGATCTTCACCTGGGAGCGGAAGCCGCCCTTGGCGTCCAGCGTCGAGATGTTCCAGGCGTCCTTGTCCTCGTTGGTGCTGTAGACCACCAGCGGGTCGACGGAGTAGGTACGCATGACCCGCCAGCCCTTGCCGAAGGCCTGGGTCCACTTGACCTTGCCGGTCCTCGGGTCCAGCTCCTGGATCTCGTCGTGCTCGTTGTCGGTGGCCGCACCGCAGGACGCGACGGAGATCAGCCGGGCCCCGCCCGCGAACGCGCTCGGGAAGCAGGAGTCGCCGTACTTCTTCTTGTCGAAGAGCTTCTTGCCGGTCCGGACGTCGTAGGCCGTGCCGGACTGCGAGCGGCCCACCATCAACGTGTCGCCGGTCAGGGAGAGTTCGACACTGAGCGCGCTGTCGAAGAGCGCGCCGTCCGCGACCTCGCCGCTCCAGCCCTTCTCACCGGTGTTGAGATCGATCAGCTGGATCTGGTTGCACTTGGCGCGGTCGCTGGCGCCGTTCATGTACGCCACGACGATCTTGTCGTCGGCCGTCTTCCCGGGGGTGACCGAGCAGATCTCCTGCGGGAAGGTGATCGTCTCCCACGTGGGGTTGCCGTCGCCCACGTCGTAGGCGACGAGTTCCTTGTACGCGGCCTTCACCGCCGTCTTGTCGGTGACCCACATGCCGGGGGCGTCGGCGCCGGAACCGGGGGCGTCGGGCGCCTCCTTGTACCAGAGCACCTTCGCCTCGCCCGCCTTGCGGCCCTCGTTGAGGTCGTCCGGGTCGGCGCCCCCGTCGCCGCTGCCGTCACCGGGGTTGACCGGGGCGTCGGACGCGGACGGCTTGGGGTCGTCGCTCTGCTGGGCGACCGGCTTCTTGTCGTCGCCGTCGCCGCCGGTCACGGCGTAGACGGTGCCGCCGACCAGCAGCAGCGCCGCCACCGCCGCACCGACGGCCAGCGCGGGCTTGCCCCGGAAGGGGTTGCGCGAGCCGGAACCCGGGGGCGTGCCGGGGGCGCCGGGGTACTGGGGCTGCGGGTAGCCGTAGCCGGGCTGGTGGCCGTAGGGGCCCGGCTGCTGCGGCTGGGCGTAGGGGCCCGGGGTGCCGTAGGGGCCGGGCTGCTGAGGCTGGCCGTACGGGCCGGGCTGCTGGGGATCGCCGTATCCCGGCTGGGGCGGGCCCTGCGGGGGCGGGGGCTGGGGTGGCTGCGCCGGCGGCGGGGGCGTGCCCTGCGACGGATCCTGCGGCGGGCCGAAACCACCGGACTGCCGCGGATCCTGCGGAGCGCCGAAGCCACCGCCTGGCGGCTGGTCCTGTGGCGCGCCGAAGCCGCCACCCGGCGGCTGGTTGGGCGGCTGGGTCATCAGTGGTTCCCCCTTGTGACTGATGTGGCGCCGCGCCCCTGGCGCTGCGTTTCCGCCACACCCACGATTCTCAGACGGTTCTCAGACCGCCCATTTCTATCACCCGGGGCCCACGACGAGCCGGGCCGGATGCGCCCCTGTTCCCAAGGGAGCACCGGCCCGTGATGCCCTTGTTACGCGCCTTCACGCCCCCTTCACGCGACGCGCGCGCCCTGCGCGCAGCGACGGGAACGCGCATGCCGTGCCGGGACTCAGGCGTCCTCGGCCAGCTCCAGCCACCGCATCTCCAGTTCTTCGCGCTCCCCGGCCAACTCGCGCAGCTCGGCGTCCAGTTCGGCCACCTTCGCGAAGTCCGTGGCGTTCTCGGCGATCCGTGAGTGGAGCTTCGTCTCGCGTTCGGAGACCTTGTCCAACTGGCGCTCGATCTTCTGGAGTTCCTTCTTGGCCGCGCGCTGGTCGGCGGCGCTCTTCTCGGCGACCTGTTTCACGGGGGCCGCCGGGGAGGCGGCCGCGGCGGCCTCCTCCATCTTCCGTCGCCGCTCCAGGTATTCGTCGATCCCGCGCGGCAGCATCCGCAGCGTGCCGTCGCCGAGCAGGGCGAACACACGGTCCGTGGTGCGCTCGACGAAGAACCGGTCGTGGGAGATCACGATCATCGAGCCGGGCCAGCCGTCGAGGACGTCCTCCAGCTGGGTCAGCGTCTCGATGTCGAGGTCGTTGGTGGGCTCGTCGAGGAAGAGGACGTTCGGCTCGTCCATCAGCAGCCTCAGCAGCTGCAACCGGCGCCGCTCACCGCCGGACAGGTCCCCGACCGGCGTCCACTGCTTCTCCTTGTTGAAGCCGAACGTCTCGCACAGCTGCCCCGCGGTCATCTCGCGCCCCTTGCCGAGGTCGACGCGCTCGCGCACCTGCTGAACGGCCTCCAGGACCCGCAGGGCGGCGTTCAGCTCGGTGACCTCCTGGGAGAGGTAGGCGAGCTTGACCGTCCTGCCGACGGCGATCCGGCCGGCCGCGGGCTGCGCCTCGCCCTCCGTGCGTGCCGCCTCGGCCATGGCCCGCAGCAGCGAGGTCTTGCCGGCGCCGTTGACGCCGACCAGGCCGATGCGGTCGCCGGGGCCGAGCTGCCAGGTGACGTGCTTGAGGAGCACCTTGGGACCGGCCTGGACCGTGATGTCCTCCAGGTCGAAGACGGTCTTGCCGAGCCGCGAGGACGCGAACTTCATCAGCTCGGAACTGTCCCGGGGCGGCGGCACGTCCTTGATCAGCTCGTTGGCGGCCTCCACGCGGAAGCGCGGCTTGGAGGTACGGGCGGGGGCGCCGCGGCGCAGCCAGGCCAGCTCCTTGCGGACCAGGTTCTGCCGCTTGACCTCCTCGGTGGCGGCGATCCGCTCGCGTTCGGCGCGGGCGAAGACGTAGTCGGAGTAGCCGCCCTCGTACTCGTAGACGTCTCCGCGCTGCACGTCCCACATGCGGGTGCAGACCTGGTCGAGGAACCACCGGTCGTGGGTGACGCAGACGAGCGCGGAGCGGCGCTCGCGCAGGTGCTGGGCGAGCCAGGCGATGCCCTCGACGTCGAGGTGGTTGGTGGGCTCGTCGAGGACGATCAGGTCCTGCTCGTCGATGAGCAGCTTGGCGAGCGCGATGCGGCGCCGTTCACCACCGGAGAGCGGGCCGATGACGGTGTCGAGGCCCTGCGGGAAGCCGGGCAGGTCGAGCCCGCCGAACAGGCCGGTGAGCACGTCGCGGACCTTGGCGTTGCCCGCCCACTCGTGGTCGGCCATGTCGCCGATGACCTCGTGGCGCACGGTGGCCGCGGGGTCGAGGGAGTCATGCTGGGTGAGGACGCCCAGGCGCAGCCCGCCGGAGTGGGTGACGCGGCCGGTGTCGGCGTCCTCCAGGCGGGCCAGCATCCTGATGAGCGTGGTCTTGCCGTCGCCGTTGCGGCCGACGACACCGATGCGGTCCCCTTCGGAGACGCCGAGGGAAATGCCGTCGAGGAGCGCGCGGGTGCCGTACACCTTGCTGACGTTCTCGACATTGACCAGGTTGACGGCCATTTCGCTCCTGCTCGCGGGGATCGGTCAGCCTCCCAGCCTAGGCCCTGTCGTCAAACGGCCGTCGTCCGCCCTGCGGCGTCCGGTGCGTGCAGCCGCAAGGCGGAGGAGGGAGTCGACGCGAGGGAGGTCCCGCCCGCGCGAGCGAAGCCGAGTGTGGAGGAGTCGGCGATCGACAGGGCCTGCCGCGCCCCGGGTCAGCCGCCGAGGACCGTCGCGCCCGGGGCCGGCCCCGACGCCGTGCGCACCGTCCGGCACGTGCCCGACGCGCTGAGCGCCCGCGCCACCTTCGCCGCGGACCCGGGGTCGCGGGCGAGGAAGGCGGTGGTCGGGCCGGAGCCCGAGACCAGCGCGGTGAGGGCGCCGGCGGCGCGGCCCGCCGCGAGGGTGTCGGCGAGGGCGGGGAAGAGGGAGAGGGCGGCGGGCTGAAGGTCGTTCGAGACCGTGGCGGCGAGCGCGTCGGGGTCGCCCTTGGCGAGGGCGTCGAGGAGGTCTGGGGAGGCGACGGGCACGGGGACGTGGGTGCCCTCGGCGAGCCGGTCGAACTCGCGGAAGACGGACGGGGTGGACAGCCCGCGGTCGGCCATCGCGAAGACCCAGTGGAAGGTGCCGCCGACGTCGAGCGCCGTCAGCCTCTCGCCCCGCCCGGTGCCGAGCGCCGCCCCGCCGACCAGGCTGAACGGCACATCACTGCCCAACTCTGCGCAGATCTCGAGGAGTTCTTCGCGGGAGGCGCCGGTGCCCCACAGCGCGTCACAGGCGAGCAACGCACCCGCGCCGTCCGCGCTGCCGCCCGCCATGCCGCCGGCCACGGGGATGTCCTTGGCGATGTGCACGTGGACGTCGGGGCTGCGGCCGTGACGCGCGGCGAGCGCCTGCGCCGCGCGGGCCGCGAGGTTCGTCCGGTCCAGGGGGACCTGGGCGGCGTCGGGTCCGTCGCAGGTGACGCGCAGCTCGTCGGCCGCGGTGACCGTGACCTCGTCGTAGAGCCCGACCGCCAGGAAGACGTTGGCCAGGTCGTGGTACCCGTCGGGGCGGGCGGCGCCTACCGCGAGCTGGACGTTGACCTTGGCGGGGACACGTACCGTGACGCTCACACGCTCTCCTTCGGGGATGCGGGGGCCGCTTCGCGCGCCGCCGCGGCCTCCGCGATGCGGGCGAACTCCTCGACCGTGAGGGACTCGCCGCGCGCCTGCGGCGAGACGCCCGCCGCGACGAGCGCCGCCTCGGCGGCCGCCGCGGAACCGGCCCACCCCGCGAGGGCCGCCCGCAGGGTCTTGCGGCGCTGGGCGAACGCCGCGTCCACGACGGCGAAGACCTCACGCTGCGAGGCGGTGGTCGCGATCGGCTCGGCGCGCCGGGTGAGGGACACGAGCCCGCTGTCCACGTTCGGCGCGGGCCAGAAGACGTTGCGGCCGATGGAACCGGCCCGCTTGACCTCGGCGAACCAGTTGGCCTTCACCGACGGCACGCCGTACACCTTCGAACCGGGCGGGGCCGCCAGCCGGTCGGCGACCTCCGCCTGCACCATCACGAGGGTGCGCTCGATGCTCGGGAAGGTGTCGAGCATGTGCAGCAGAACCGGGACCGCCACGTTGTACGGCAGGTTCGCCACCAGCGCGGTCGGCGCGGGCCCTGGCAGGTCGGTGACGCGCATCGCGTCGGAGTGCACCAGCGCGAACCGGTCGGCACGCTCCGGCATCCGTGCCGCGACGGTGGCGGGCAGCGCGGTGGCCAGCACGTCGTCGATCTCGACGGCGGTGACCCGCTCGGCCACCTCCAGCAGCGCCAGCGTGAGCGAGCCGAGCCCGGGCCCGACCTCCACGACCACGTCGTCGGGCCGGACCTGCGCGGTCCGGACGATACGGCGGACGGTGTTCGCGTCGATGACGAAGTTCTGGCCGCGCTGCTTGGTGGGCCGTACGCCGAGGACTTCCGCCAGCTCACGGATGTCGGCGGGACCCAGGAGGGCGTCGGGGGTGGGGCTGCTCACGGCGACAGCCTATCCGTGGCTGTCGCCGTGGCTATCCGTGCAGCCGCGCTCCGCAGTGCGGCCACGGGCCGGCGCCGCGTCGGGTGTACAGCTTCTTCGCGCGGTACGTCTGTTCCGCCGCCGGGGCGTCCTGGGGGCGGCCGGTGCCGCCGAGGCTGTGCCAGGTGCCGGTGTCGAACTGGTAGAGGCCGCCGTACGTCCCGGAGGGGTCCACGGCGCCCGGGTCGCCGCCGGACTCGCAGACGGCGAGGCCCTGCCAGTCGAGGTGGTCGGCGCCCTGGACCGAGGTGGGCATCGGTTTCGTGCCGACCTTCACGATGCGCGCGGTCGGCTCGCGCACCAGCTCGGTCCTGATCCGGCGCGGCTTCTGCCGGACCCCGTTGACGGTCCGCAGGGAGTACGTGACCCGGCGCAGCCCCGGCTGACCCGCCTGCTCGACCACCTCCGTGCCCTTGAAGACCGCCGGGTCCTCGACCCGCCGCACCTCGAAGGGGATCTCCTCCTCCCGGGTCTCCCTGCCGCCGGTGATCCGCAGCACGGTGACCGTCTGCCCGTCGCGCGGGAAGCTGCCCGGCGGGACGGAGGTGGTGTCCTGGCCGCGCAGGGTGACCCCGGCGGCCCGGACGGCCTCGTCGACGGTGGCGGCGTTGGTGCGGACGGTGCGGGCCCGGCCGTCCGCCATGACCGTGACGGACCGCTCGGTGCGCACGTCGAGGGCGAGACCGGCACGTCCGATGTGCTGCGAGCGCGCGGCGGACAGGTACGCGCCCTCCGCCCGCACGCCGAGCTGTCTGAGCGCCTCCTCGACCGTCCGTGCCGTCGTCCACACCTCCTGCCGGTGGCCGTCGAGGGTGAGCCGCACGGGGCGGCCGTAGCGCACGGCGATCTCGTCGCCGTGGCCGATCTCGGCGCCCGGCGCGGGCGTGATCATGTCGTGCGCGCCGACCTCGACGCCCTCCTCGGCGAGCAGCTCACCGACGTCGTCGGCGAAGGTGTGCAGTTCGCGGGGCTCGCCGTCGACGGTCAGCTCGACGGCCTTGTCCTCGGCGACGAAGGCGGTGGTGCCGCCGGCGAGGAAGGCGACGACCAGCGCCCGCGGCAGCAGGCGGCGCACGGAGGTGTCCGGGCGGTCGGCGGACCGTCCCCTGCGCCGGCGCGCGGCACGCCCGGCGACCCGGGGGCGGGCGACGGGGACCGCCGTCTCCGGCGTGCTCTGCCGGGGCACCAGCGGCTCGGCCGTCTCGTAGGCGGGCCGGTAGGTGTCGCCGGCCGCTGCCCCGTACGGGTCGTACGGGGCATAGGCGGCGTGGGTGGTGCCGTAGGGCAGCGTCGGCGCGCTGTGCACGTCCCACCCGTCGAGCCCGTCGTACCGGTCGGGGCCGTCGTACCGGTCGGGCCCGTCGTACGCAGGCGACGGCTCGTACGCCTCGAAGGTGTCGAAGGTCTCGTACGGCTGGTTGGTCCCGTATGTCTCGTACTGCGAGTTGCTCACGCCGACACGCTCCAGGGGCCGAGGGGTCCAGAGGGGTCCGGATCGGGCCCCCAGAACCTAGCGGAGCGTTCGTCACTCTCCAAAGCGACGCGACTACCCAGGGTGGCGCGTCACGGGTCAGTAGCCGAACGCGCGTGCGGTGTTCGCGCCGAGGGCGGTGGCCAGGGCGTCCTCGTCGATGCCGCGCACGGCGGCCATCGCGCGCACCGTGACCGGAACGAGATACGGCGCGTTGGGCCGTCCGCGGTAGGGCGCGGGCGTCAGGAACGGCGCGTCCGTCTCCACCAGGACCAGCTCCAGCGGGGCCACGGCCAGCGCGTCCCGCAAATTCTGGGCGTTCTTGAAGGTGACGTTGCCGGCGAAGGACATGTAGTACCCGGCGCGGGCGCACACCTCGGCCATCTCGGCGTCCCCGGAGTAGCAGTGGAACACCGTCCGCTCGGGCGCGCCCTCCTCCTTCAGGACCCGCAGCACGTCCGTGTGGGCGTCGCGGTCGTGGATGACCAGCGCCTTGCCGTGCCGCTTGGCGATCTCGATGTGGGCGCGGAAGGACCGCTCCTGTGCCGCCTTGCCCTCGGGGCCGGTGCGGAAGTAGTCCAGTCCCGTCTCGCCGACCGCCTTCACGTGGGCCAGCGCGGCCAGCCGCTCGATCTCGGCGAGCGCCTCGTCGAGCCCCGCGTCCCCGCCGGGCTCACGCGCCCCCTGCCGGGACCAGCCGTCTGGATCACCGTGCACGATGCGCGGGGCCTCGTTGGGGTGCAGGGCGACGGCCGCGTGCACGTTCTCGTACGCCGCCGCCGTCTCGGCCGCCCACCGGGAGCCGTTCACGTCGCAACCGACCTGCACGACCGTCGTGACCCCGACCGACGCGGCCTTCGCGAGGCCCTCCTCCACGGTGCCCGACTGCATGTCGAGGTGCGTGTGCGAGTCGGCGACCGGCACGGTCAGGGGCGGCGGGAGGGGCGGTGCGGCGTTCTTGTCGGAGGTGGGCATGCCCCGATCGTACGAGAGGGACACGCCCACGATCAGGTCAGCCCGCCTTGCGCTGGAAGACGTGCAGCAGGTCGGACAGGTGCCAGTGATGCTGCTCGTCGTGCACCCCGGCCTCCCCGGCAGGCCGGGGCACCGAGACCGGCCCGGCCGCCCCGGCGGCCGGCTGCCGCCGCCCTCCGTCACGCGCCGACGAGACCTGGCCGGCCCGCATGATCCGCACCACATGGCCGTCGCAGTGGTGGCAGCCCGGCCGGCTCAGCGGTGACGGCACGACCCGCCCGTCCGCCACGTACAGGACGAACTCGTGGCCCTCGCCATCGACGTGGTGCTCTATCTCGTACGACTGTTCCCATCCGTGCCCGCATCGCATGCAGGCGAAGGAATACGACTCGTTGACCACGGCGGTCGCCCCGTTGCGAAGGCCGGTGTGCCCTGCGATCTCGCTCATGCCAGCTCCTGTTGTCCGCTGGAGGAACGGGGTTGCGTTCCGTCACCCAGTGGACTCCCGGAGGAGACCGAAAGCACGCCGTCTGTCCAGTATTGGGAGGGACTTGGAGGTGTCTTGCCGTAAGGCCCGTCACCCTTTACCGGCGGTTGGCACTGGTTCGCGGCTCAGGGCACGCGTTTCGCGGCAACCACGGCGTCAAAGACCACCCGCTTGGGCACTCCCGCCTCCACGGCCACCGCCGCGATGGCCTCCTTGCGCCGCTCGCCGGCCTCCTCCCGGACCCGCACCCGCCGCACCAGCTCCTCGGGGCCGACGTCCTCCGGCCCCTTGTCGGCGGCACCCTCGACCACCACGGTGATCTCTCCGCGCACCCCCTCGGCCGCCCACTCGGCCAACTCGCCCAGAGCCCCTCGCCGTACCTCCTCGTACGTCTTGGTCAGCTCCCGGCAGACGGCCGCCCGCCGCTCCGCCCCGAACGCCTCGGCCATCGCCGCCAGCGTGTCGTCGAGGCGGTGCGGTGCCTCGAAATAGACCAGCGTCCGCCGCTCCCCGGCGGCCTCCCGCAGCCGTGACAGCCGCTCCCCCGCCTTGCGCGGCAGGAACCCCTCGAAGCAGAACCGGTCCACCGGCAGCCCGGACAGCGCCAGAGCGGTCAGCACGGCGGACGGCCCCGGCACGGCGGTGACCCGGACGTCCCGCTCCACCGCCGCGGCCACCAGCCGGTACCCGGGGTCCGACACCGAGGGCATCCCGGCGTCCGTGACGAGCAGCACCCGCGCTCCGCCCACCAGTTCCTCGACCAGCTCCGGCGTACGCGCCGCCTCGTTGCCCTCGAAGTACGACACCACCCGGCCCTTGGGCGTCACGCCCAGCGCCTGGGTCAGCCGGCGCAGCCTCCGGGTGTCCTCGGCGGCGACCACGTCGGCCCGCTCCAGTTCCTCGGAGAGTCTGGGCGGCGCGTCCGCGATGTCTCCGATGGGGGTGCCTGCCAAAACAAGGGTTCCTGTCACGTTTCCATCCTCGCAGGGGCCGTCCACGGGACTCCCACAGACGGGTTCCCTACGATGGCGCGGTGACCAGTACCGCGTCCTCCACGGACATCCGGCAGGACCAGGCCTCGCACGAGCAGCGGCCCTCGTGGCAGCAGCGGCTGCGCCGTTTCGGATACTCGCCCGCCGGGCCCCGCAGCGACGTCCGGGACCGCCTCGTGCCGCCGTACGCCGAGCCGGGCCCGCGGCTGTGGGCGGCGCTCGGCATCCGGTATCCGGCGGCCGCGCGGATCGCCCGCTGGTCGGGCTGGGGCGGGCCGCTGCTGGTGACGCTGTTCGCGGGTGTGCTGCGGTTCTGGAACCTGGGCAGCCCGAAGGCGGTGATATTCGACGAGACGTACTACGCCAAGGACGCGTGGGCGCTCGTCCACCGCGGCTTCGAGGTCAACTGGGACAAGGACGTCAACGACCTCATCCTGTCCCAGAACGGCGATGTGCCCATCCCGACGGACGCGGCGTACGTCGTGCATCCGCCGGTCGGCAAGTACGTGATCGGGCTCGGCGAGCTGATGTTCGGGTTCAACCCGTTCGGCTGGCGGTTCATGACGGCGCTGCTCGGCACGCTGTCGGTCCTGCTGCTGTGCCGCATCGGCCGCCGGCTGTTCCGCTCCACGTTCCTCGGCTGCCTCGCGGGCGCGCTGGTGGCCGTGGACGGGCTGCACTTCGTGATGAGCCGCACCGCGCTGCTGGACGGCGTGCTGATGTTCTTCGTGCTGGCGGCGTTCGGCTGTCTGCTCGTCGACCGGGACCGGGCGCGGGCGAAACTGGCCGCCGCGCTGCCCGCGGATCCCGACGGCCGGGTCCGGCCGGACGCGCGGACGGCGGAGGACACCCGCATCGGGTGGCGACCGTGGCGGATCGCGGCGGGCCTGATGCTGGGCCTGGCCATCGGCACCAAGTGGAACGGCCTGTACATCCTGGCGGCGTTCTGTGTGATGGCGGTGCTGTGGGACGTCGGCGCCCGCAAGGTGGCCGGTGCCCGGCACCCGTACAAGGCGGTCGTCCAGCACGATCTCGGCTGGGCTTTCCTGTCCACCGTCCCGGTCGCGATCGTCACCTACATCGCCTCCTGGACCGGCTGGATCCTCTCCGCCGGCGACGGCTCGGGCGGCTACTACCGCAACTGGGCGACGACCGACGGCAAGGACAGCGGCTGGTCGTGGCTGTTCCCGGACTGGTGGCGCAGCCTGTGGCACTACGAGAGCCAGGTGTACGACTTCCACGTCGGACTGTCCTCGCCGCACACCTACCAGTCCAACCCGTGGAGCTGGATCGTCACCGGCCGCCCCGTGTCGTACTTCTACGAGTCCCCCGCCCCCGGCGCGGACGGCTGCCCGGTGGACGCGGGCGACAAGTGCGCGCGCGAGGTGCTGGCGCTGGGCACGCCGATGCTGTGGTGGGTGGGCTGCTTCGCGCTGCTGTACGTGCTGTGGCGCTGGTTCTTCCGCCGCGACTGGCGCGCGGGCGCCATCGCCTGCGCGATCGTGGCGGGCTATCTGCCCTGGTTCCTGTACCAGGAGCGGACGATCTTCTTCTTCTACGCCGTGGTCTTCGTGCCGTTTTTGTGCCTGGCGGTCGCGATGCTGATCGGCGCTCTGGTCGGCCCGCCCGGCTCCACCGACACCCGCCGGGTGGCGGGCGCCACGGGAGCGGGCGTCCTGGTCCTGCTGATCGCCTGGAACTTCATCTACTTCTGGCCCATCTACACCGGCCAGTCCATCCCGATGGACGACTGGCGGTCGCGGATGTGGCTGGATACGTGGGTCTGACACCTACTGGGCGCTAACAATCTGGGAACTCCCGCCCCGCTCGTCACAGTGCGCACTTAGAGTGCGGAGGTCTGTACACGGGGAGGGGCGCGTCATGCGCAAGGGGGTCAAGGCTGCCGTCGTCGGCAGTGTGTTCACGGTGATGGTCGCGGGGGCCGGGTACGGCGCCTTCAACTTCGTCTCCGCGCTGAACGACGACGGGGGAACAGCGCCGGCGGGGCAGAACAAGCCGCTGCGGAGCGGGCCGCCGAGCAGCGCGGAGGTCCAGGAGACGAGCCGTGAGTTCTTCGCGGCCTGGGAGCAGGGGCAGGGCGCGCGGGCGGCGTCCCTCACGAACTTCGCGGAAGAGGCCGAGCCCGTCCTGACGTCCTTCGGGCAGGACGCGCACCTCACCGACGTGAAGATCACTCCGGGCGCGACGCAGGGGCGGACGGTGCCGTTCTCCGTCAAGGCCACGGTGTCGTACGACGGGAAGTCCAAGCCGCTGGCGTACCGGAGCACGCTCACCGTGGTGCGCGGGGAGAGCACCGGGCGTGCGCTGGTCGACTGGGAGCCGTCCGTCGTGCACCCGAGCCTGAAGGACGGTGACATCCTTGTCACCGGGGAGTCGACGACCCCGCAGGTCGAGGCGGTGGACCGGCACGGCATGGTGCTGTCGCCGAAGAAGTACCCCTCCCTCGGCCCGATCCTGGACGAACTGCGCGCCCGCTACGGCGAGCAGGCCGGCGGCACCCCCGGCGTCGAACTCGCCGTCCGGCACACCGCGTCCGAGGCCGCCGACACCACCCTGCTCACCCTCTCCAAGGGCACGTCCGGCAAATTGCGGACGACGCTGAGCGCGACGTCGCAGGCCGCCGCCGAGCAGGCGGTCGGACAGTACGACGAGTCCTCGGTCGTCGCCGTCAAGCCGAGCACCGGCGAGATCCTGGCGGTCGCCAACAACCGCGCGGACGGCTTCAACGCCGCGTTCCTCGGCCAGGTGGCGCCCGGCTCCACGATGAAGATCGTCAGCGCGGCGATGCTCATCGACACCGGCCTCACCAGCATGAACGGCCCGGCGCCCTGTCCGCCCCAGGCGGTCTCGGAGAGCCAGACCTTCCACAACCTGAAGGACATGGCCCCGAACGAGGGCGCCACCCTCTCCGAGAGTTTCGCGCGCTCCTGCAACACCGCCTTCATCAAGTTCGCCGACGAGGTGCGGGGGGACTCGCTGACCCGGGAGGCGCAGGAGCGGTTCGGGATCGGGCGGGACGACTGGAAGGTCGGCGTCCCCTCCTTCGACGGCTCGGTGCCCGCCGCGGGCGGCCCGGACACCGCCGCCGGCCTGATAGGCCAGGGCCAGGTGCAGATGAGCCCGTTGGACATGGCCTCGGTCACGGCGACCGCGATGACGGGCGCCTTCCGGCAGCCGGTGATCGTGCCGCAGAGCCTGGACGGACGGGAACTGGCCAAGGCGCGGGGCCTGTCCGGGGACACCGTCGCACAGCTGCGCGCCATGATGAACCGCACCGCCACCAGCGGCACCGCCGCCTCCGTGATGTCGGGGCTGTCCGGCAGCATCGGCGCGAAGACCGGTTCGGCCGAGGTCGACGGGAACACCAAGGCGGACAGCTGGTTCACTGGCTACCGCGACGACGTCGCCGCGGCGGCCATGGCCCAGCAGGGCGGGCGGGGCGGGGAGGCGGCGGGTCCGATCGTGGCGGCCGTGCTGCGCGCGGGTGGCTGACGTCACCCGGTCAGGCGGGGACTCTAGGGTGGTGCCGTCGTTGGGGACTGTGACGACCACGCGGCCGGTACGGCCGTAAGGGCCGCGCCGCTCGTCAGGGGCGGGGCCCGGGGATTGCGCGGAGGATCGGGAAGCAGTGGGCAAGAGAAGGCGCGTCGCCGAGCGACGGAAGACGAGTCCCGCCGTCATCGGCGGTGTGATCGCCGTGGCTGTCGTCGGCGCCGGGGTCGGTGCCTACGCGCTGTTCGGCGCCGGCTCCTCGACCGAGGACGGCGCGTCCACGACGGCCGCCGGGCGGGAGAGGTCCGTGAAGACGGGCCCGCTGTCGGCCAAGGAGGTCGGCACGACGGCCCAGGCGTTCCTCACGGCCTGGCAGCAGGGCAAGGTGACCGGCGCGGCGGACGCCACCGACGACGCCGCGGCGGCGAAGGCGCTGCTGGCCGCGTACGGCAAGGACGCCCACATCAAGGACCTCACGCTCACCCCGGGGGCGCGTACCGGCGACACCGTGCCGTTCACGGTGAAGGGCACGGTGTCGTACCAGGGCGTCAGCAAACCGCTGGCCTACCGAAGTTCGCTGAAGGTCGTGCGCCGGGCCGCGGACGGCGAGCCGCTGGTGGGCTGGCAGCCGTCGGTCCTCCACCCCGATCTGCGCGAGGGCGACCGGCTGGTCACCGGCGAGGCGGGCACGCCGCCGGTCACGGCCCTGGACCGGGACGGCGACGAGCTGTCCACGGAGAAGTACGCCTCGCTGGGCCCGGTCCTGGACGGGCTGCGCGAGAAGTACGGCAAGACGGCCGGCGGCAAGGCCGGCGTCGAACTCCGGGTGGTCCGCGGCAAGGCCTCCGAGAAGCAGAAGCTGTCCGACAAGACGGTCCTGGAACTGAGCGAGGGCACGCCGGGCGAGGTGAAGACGACGCTCAGCGCGACCATGCAGGCGGCCGCGGAGCAGCAGGTCGGCTCCCGCTCCCGCGCCTCGGTGGTCGTCCTGCGGCCCTCGACGGGCGAGATCCTGGCGGTGGCGAACTCCAACCCGCACTTCAACACCGCGTTCCAGGGCTCGCTGGCGCCCGGTTCGACGATGAAGGTCATCACCTCGTCGCTGCTCCTGGAGAAGGGGCTGGCCTCGCCGGACAAGGCGCATCCGTGCCCCAAGTACTTCACGTACGGCGGCTGGAAGTTCCAGAACGACGACAAGTTCGAGATCAAGGGCGGCACGTTCAAGGCGAGTTTCGCCCGGTCCTGCAACACGGCGTTCATCAGTCAGGCGCCGGAGCTGGACGACGACGACCTCACCAAGCAGGCGCAGCAGGTGTTCGGCCTGTCGCAGAACAACTGGGCGATCGGTGTGCCCACCTTCGACGGTGCCGTGCCGGTGCAGTCGGCCGCGTCGATGGCGGCGTCACTCATCGGCCAGGGCGGGGTGCGGATGAACCCGCTGAACATGGCGTCGGTGTCGGCGACGGTCAAGGCGGGCGTCTTCCACCAGCCGTACCTGGTCGCCCCGTCCGTGGACGACCGCACCCTGGCCACGGCATCCCGCACGATGTCCGCGGACACGCTGGCGAAGCTGCGCGCTCTGATGGCCTACACGGCGGCGTACGGCACGGCCGCGGAGGCGATGGCGGGGGTCACCGGTGACGTGGGCGCCAAGACCGGGTCCGCCGAGGTCGACGGGCAGAAGAAGCCCAACGGCTGGTTCACCGCGTACCGGGGCGATCTCGCCGCCGCCGGTGTCGTCCAGTCGGGCGGGCACGGCGGGGAGACGGCGGGGCCGATCGTGGCGGCGCTGCTCAAGCAGGGCTGACGGCCGGGGGGGGGCGGGCCGAAGGTCTGTGCCGTCAGCTTCCGACGGGGGTGGCGGCGGCCATATAGCTGCGCCGCAGGAAGCGGATCAGCGCTTTGGTGTCGAACTGGACGACCGCGGTGCCCTGCGCGGAGTGGAACTCGATGACGGTCTGCACCCGCCCGCAGGGCCACACCCGGACCTCGCCGGAGCCGGCCGGGGCACGCAGGCCACGTTCGAGGAGCTCACGGGTGAAGGTCCACTCGTGCGGACCGGGCAGACATATGCGTACGTCGCGGGGGGCGCGGTCGGCGTCGTAGCGCAGAACGACCGGAATCGCTCCCCGCTCGTCGAGCGACTGGACATCCGTGTCCGTGACGATATGGGCGCGTGCGTACTGCTCCACTACGGACATCGGACGGCCCTTTCACCGTGCGTCACGAGAGCGGAAAGTATGGATCCGCTACCCATCCAATGTCCCATATTTCCTGGATTACGCCCGGCGGAGCGGCTTATCTCATCTCCACAACGGGGAGAGCCTCGCTCTTGCAAGGGGTTCGCATTAAGCCACATCATCGAAGCGTGCATGTACCTGACGGATTCATCAACGCGCCCACGTCCGCCGTGGCCGGAGTCGTCGCCGCCGGCGCCATCGCGGTGAGCCTGCGCGGCGCGCGCCGCGAACTCGACGAGCGGACGGCGCCACTCGCCGGACTGGTGGCGGCGTTCATCTTCGCGGTGCAGATGCTGAACTTCCCGGTCGCGGCCGGGACCAGCGGCCATCTGCTCGGCGGCGCCCTCGCGGCGATCCTCGTCGGTCCCTGCACAGGGGCCCTGTGCATATCCGTCGTCCTGCTCATGCAGGGCATCCTGTTCGCGGACGGCGGCCTGACCGCGCTCGGCGTGAACATCACCGACATGTCGGTGGTCGGCGTCGGCGTCGCCTACCTCGTCTTCCGCGGGCTGGTGAAACTCCTGCCCCGCACCCGGCGCTCGATCACCACCGCCTCCTTCGTGGCCGCGCTGGTGTCGGTGCCGGCCGCCGCGCTCGCCTTCACGGCGTTCTACGCGATCGGCGGGACCACCGACGTCCCGATCGGCAAGGTCGCCACCGCCATGGTCGGCGTGCACGTCCTCATCGGCGTCGGCGAGGCCGTGATCACCGCGCTGACCGTAGGCGCCGTCATCGCCGTACGGCCGGACCTCGTCCACGGCGCGCGGGACCTGCACCGGCCGCTGAAGCTGCGGGTCGGCGGCGAACTCGTCGACGTCCCGGCCGCCGAGGCGCCCGCGCCCGCCCCCCGGACCTCGCACCGCACGCTGCTGCTCGGCGGACTCGCCGCCTCCCTCGTGCTCGCCGGGGTCGTCAGCTTCTACGCCTCCGCCAGCCCCGACGGGCTGGAGAAGGTGGCCGAGGACAAGGGCTTCGCCGAGTCCGCCGAGGAACACCACAACGCCGACTCCCCGCTCGCCGACTACGGCGTCAAGGACGTCGACAACGCCCGGATCTCCGGCGGCCTCGCCGGTGTGATCGGCGTCGGCGTCACCGTCGTCGCGGGCAGCGCGATCTTCTGGGCGGTGCGCCGGCGCCGTACGGACGAGACGGACGGCGTCTCGCCCGCCAGCACGAGCGTCTGACATGGGTGCGGGCCACGCCCACAAGCTCTACCGGCGGGCATCGTCACCCGTGCACGCCCTGCCGCCGCACACCAAGCTCGCGGCGACCTTCGCCTTCGTGGTGGTCGTGGTGTCCACCCCGCGCGAGGCGATGTGGGCCTTCGGGGCGTACGCCGTGCTGCTGGCGGTGGTGGCCGGGATCGCGCACGTGCCCCCGCTCTTCTTGACGAAGCGGCTGCTGATCGAGGTGCCGTTCGTCGCGTTCGCCGTGCTGCTGCCGTTCGTGGCGGAGGGTGAGCGGGTCGAGGTGCTGGGCATGTCGCTCAGCGTCAGCGGACTGTGGGGCGCCTGGAACGTGCTCGCCAAGGGCACCCTGGGCGTCGCCGCGTCCGTCCTGCTGGCCGCCACCACCGAGCTGCGGGAGCTGCTGCTCGGCCTGGAGCGGCTGAAGCTGCCACCGCTGCTGGTGCAGATCGCGTCCTTCATGATCCGGTACGGCGATGTCATCAGCGGCGAGATGCGGCGGATGCGGATCGCGCGGGAGTCGCGCGGCTTCGAGGCGCGCGGCCCGCGGCACTGGGGGGTGCTCGCCAAGTCGGCGGGCGCGCTGTTCATCCGGTCCTACGAGCGCGGCGAGCGGGTCCATCTGGCGATGGTCAGCCGGGGGTACTCCGGTGTCATGCCGGTGATCGACGAGGTGACCGCGTCCCGGGCGCAGTGGTCGTACGCCCTCGCCCTGCCGTGTGCCGCCCTGGTCGTCTGTCTGCTGGGATGGGTGCTGTGACTGAAGCTTCCCTGGAGGTCTCCGGCCTCGCCTTCGCCTACCCCGACGGGCATCAGGCCCTGTTCGGCGTGGACTTCCGCATCGGGCGCGGCGAGCGGGTCGCGCTGCTCGGGCCGAACGGCGCCGGCAAGACCACGTTGGTGCTGCACCTCAACGGCATCCTCGGCGGGGGCACGGGCTCGGTGCGGGTCGCCGGGCTGCCCGTGGACCGCGCCCACATGGCCGAGATCCGGCGCAAGGTCGGAATCGTCTTCCAGGACCCCGACGACCAGCTCTTCATGCAGACCGTCCGGGAGGACGTGGCCTTCGGGCCGGCCGCGGCAGGGCTCAAGGGGGCGGAGCTCCAGGCCCGGGTGGAGCGGGCGCTGGAGCAGGTCGGGATGGCCGGGTTCCAGGACCGCCCGCCGCACCATCTCTCGTTCGGGCAGCGGCGCCGGGTGGCCGTGGCGACCGTGCTCGCGATGGAGCCGGAGATCCTGGTGCTGGACGAGCCCTCGTCCAACCTCGACCCCGCCTCGCGGCGCGAGCTCGCGGACATCCTGCGCGCGCTGGACGTGACCGTGCTGATGGTCACCCACGACCTGCCGTACGCCCTGGAGCTCTGCCCGCGTGCGCTGGTCCTCAGCGAGGGCGTGATCGCGGCGGACGGGCCGACCGGCGAACTGCTCTCCGACGACTCCCTGATGCGCGCCCACCGCCTGGAGCTGCCCTTCGGCTTCGACCCGCGCTCGGTGACGACGGGCGCGTGAGGCGGGGCCCGCCCGGGGTGCACCGGGCTGCTACCCCCAGGTAACAATGTCGGGCCCCCGGCCAGTATTTTGTGCACGAAGTAGTTGCCGGGTTCACGTTCTTCGCCTGGGGAGGGCCACCCTTGACCGACGGCACCGCCACCGACACCCGCCCACGGAAGATCACCTACGTCGCTGAGGCCACCTCGCACGGCGGCCGTGAGGGCTATGTCACCAGCCAGGACGGGCAGATCGAGCTGAAGGTGGCGATGCCGCCGGAGCTGGGCGGCGACGGCAACGGCACCAACCCGGAGCAGTTGTTCGCGGCCGGCTACAGCACCTGCTTCCACAACGCCCTGATCCTGGTCGGCAACCGGTCGGGCTACGACCTGGCCGGATCCACGGTCGCCGCGAAGGTGGGCATCGGCCCCAACAACCGGCGCGGCTACGGTCTCGCCGTCGCCCTGAGCGTCTCGCTGCCGGTCCTCGACCCGGACATCGCGGCGAAGCTGGTGGACGAGGCCCATGAGGTCTGCCCGTACTCCAACGCCACCCGGGGCAACATCGACGTCACGATCCTGCTGGGCTGAGGCGGAGCGGCCCGGGGGCAGGAATCGCGGGCCGGCCGTCGGCGTTGCACCGCGTGTCAGGGCCAGTGGAGTGGACGGAGTACGGACGTGGACGTGAACGGCACATTGGCCGAGGGCTTCGAGCCGGTCAGGGCGGCGTTCGCGCGGAACTTCGAGGCGCTCGGCGACCGGGGCGCCGCCGTGGCCGTCTACCGGGAGGGACGCAAGGTCGTCGACCTGTGGGGCGGCACCAAGGACGTCGACGGTACGGCTCCCTGGGAACACGGCACGGCACAGGTCGTGCGCTCGGCGACCAAGGGCGTCGCCGCCGCCGTCCTCCTGCTGCTGCGGCAGCGGGGCGAGCTGGACCTGGACGCGCCGGTCGGTGCGCTGTGGCCGGAGTACAAGGCGGCGGGCAAGGAGCGCACCCTCGTACGGCATCTACTCTCGCACCGGGCCGGGGTGCCCGTCCTGGACCGGCCGCTGACCGTGGCCGAGGCCGCCGACCCGGACCTGGGCGCGGCGGCGGTGGCCGCCCAGGCGCCGGTGTGGGCGCCGGGGAGCGCGCACGGGTACCACGCGCAGACGTACAGCTGGCTGGTGGGTGAGGTGGTGCGGCGGGTCACCGGGCGGTCGGCCGGGGAGTGGATCGCCGACGAGATCGCCGGGCCGCTCGGGGCCGAGCTGTGGCTCGGGCTGCCGGAGCGGGAGGCGTCGCGCGTGGGCCGGGTCGGCAAGGTCGAGGGCCAGGACGCGGCCAACGCGCTCAGGACGCGGCCCAAGCGTGCGGTGTCCGACGCCTACGCGGACCCGGAGTCCGTCACCCGCCGGGCCTTCGGCGCGATATCGCCGCTGCCGGACGAGAACGACCCCGTCTACCGGGCCGCCGTCCTGCCCGCCTCCAACGGCATCGCGACGGCGGACGGGCTCGCCCGCTTCTACGCCTCGCTGATCGGCGAGGTGGACGACGGGGTGCGGCTGTTCACGCCGGAGACGGTGGAGCTGGCGCGCGGGGAGCAGTCGGCTGGGCCGGACCGGGTGCTCGTCGTCGGGACCCGCTTCGGGCTGGGCTACATGCTGCACGGCAGCGCGTCCCCGCTGCTGTCCGACGCCTCCTTCGGCCACCCCGGCCGCGGCGGCTCGCTCGGCTTCGCCGACCCCGAGTCGGGCATCGCCTTCGGCTATGTCACCAACGGCTTCCGCAAGAGCGTGACGGCCGACCCGCGCGCACAGGCCCTGGTGCGGGCGCTGCGGGGCGTGGTCACCGGCTGAGGCCCCCCGGGGCGGGGGCTACGGCGCGTCCGCCAGGGCCCGCCGGTACCAGGGGGCGCACTCCTTGAACGCCACGGGGAAGGCGGCTCCCGGGGTGGTGGTCAGGCGGGACCACAGGGCGCTGGTGTCGTACCAGCGGTCGACCGTGACCAGGGCCAGGGGACGCCGGGCGCCGGGGCCGTGGGCGTCGAGGCGGGCCAGCGCCTCGTCGAGAGTGATCTCGCCGCCGGGCAGGGGCAGGTCCAGGGCACCGCAGACGGTCGTGAGCAGTTCCCGCAGGGTCACGGGCTCGGGATGCGCGGCGTGCAGGACACCGGAGGCCGGCGCCTCGGGCGCGAGCGCCAGCTCGGCCAGGACGCGGGCGAGGACGGGCGCCGAGATCAGGGAGAGCCGGGAGCCGGCGCCGTCCACCCAGTACGGCACGCGGCGCAGCAGCTGGACGAGGCCGGGCACGACCCAGGTGTCGCCCTCGCCGTAGACGAGGAACGGGCGTACGACGGTGCCGCCGGCGGCCAGGACCTGCCGTTCGCCGGCGAGGCGGGTCTCGCTCGTCGGGGAGACCGGTGCCTCGGCGATCCGGCCCTCGCGCTCGCCGCGGTGCGGTCCGTCGCCGTAGACGGCGGCGGTGCCGAGCTGCACGATCCGGCGTACGCCCGCCCTTTCCGCCTCGGCCAGCAGGGCGCGGGTGCCCTCCTCGTTGACGGTCCGGCACTCCTCGGGGGTGCCGCCGACACGGGCGGCGAGGTGGAGGACGGTGCCGACGCCGTCGCAGACGCCGTGCAGTGACGCCGGGTCGGCGAGGTCGCCGTGCACGCTCTCCAGACCGGCGCCGGTGTCCCCGGGGCCGGGGCGGCGATGGGTGAGCAGACGGAGGGCGGGGCCGTGCGGGGCGGGGCAGGCGGCCCGCAGCAGCGGCACGACGTGCGAGCCGATGAAACCGGTGCCGCCGGTCACCAGGATGCGTTCGGGGCTCAAATGCGGCCTTCCGCCGGGGGTCGGTGAGCGGTGATCAGGACGTACCGTCGCGCCGGATTCCTCGCGCCGGTCCCGTCGCGTCACCCTTCTACACCGACGGCCCGGTGGGCAAGGGGACTTGGGCGGGGGCGGATGCCGCCGCCCGTCGGTGGCGGCACGCCCGCGTGCCGGAGCGCCTACACGGACGCCGGGGCGGCTTCCCGGCGTTCCGCGTGGGTGAGCAGGTCGTCCAGCGTGGCGGCGAGCTCGCTGACCGACTGCTCGCGCAGGAGGTGGTGGGTGGGCACCGGGATCCGCAGCGCGTTCTCCAGCTTGCGCTGGAAGGCCAGGGCGGTGAGGGAGTCGATGCCCTGGGCGTAGAGCGGGCGGTCGCGGTGGACGCGGTGGGCGGGCGGGACGTCGAGGTACGTCTCCAGGGTGCGGGAGACGAACGCCTCGATGGCCCGCAGCCGGTCCTCGCCCGAGGCGGTGCGCAGGGCGCCGAGGTCCAGGGTGACGGCGGAAGTGCGTGACACGGTGTCGTCCTTTCGGGGTGTGGGGGCGGTGCGCGGGCGGGGCTGGGAGCTGCGCAGGGCGGTGGGCGCGGGACCCGGGCGCGGCCCCGCCCCGTCGGACCACACCAGGTGGAACCGCCAGCGGCTGATCCGCCAGCCCTCCGGGGTGCGCACGGTCTCGCCCTCGCTGTAGCCACCGATGTCGAAGCGGCCGCCGGGGTCGGGGCCGTCGTCGTGGTGGACGTGGGAGGCGAACAGGTGGACCCTGACTCGGGCCGTGTCGCCGTCCAGCGCGATGCCGTAGTTCGAGGCCAGGTGGTGGGTGCGGGCGAAGCGCGACTTCCGGTCGAAGTGGAAGGCGGCCGCGGTGTCCAGGCCGCGCACCGTGCCGACCGGGAACTCCAGCCGGCAGTCGTCCGTGAAGACCGTGCGGGGCCAGCTCTCGTCGTACCCGTCGGCGTCCTGGGCGTCGAGCAGGGTGACGTACCGGTCGATGAGCTCGGCGATCTCGGCCCGGTCGGCCAGTTCGCCCAACCGCTCCCGCATCGCGCCGAGTTCGGCCCGCGGAAGGGTGACGGTGTCGGTCTGTTCGTGGTGCGGGGAGGTCATGGGGAACAAGCTCCGTTTCGGCAGCGCCCCTTGCTGAGGGGGCGGTCTACGGCACCTGTGGCGGAGCGCCTACGCCGCCCGGCTGCCCGACACCCGCCACCCCCGTGGGTCGCGGTGCGCCGGGACGCGTTCCGGGCGGCGCCAGGCCGCCGTGGGGTGGGGGGCCCGGTCCTGCAGGCCGGGGCCGACGGCCGCGAGGGCGGCGGCACGGGAGAGCAGCACGCTGGTCAGGGCCGCGAGTTCGGCCGGTGTCGCCGTGCCCTTGACGACCTTGATGACCAGCGCGTCGCGCGTGCTCACTGCGGCGGGTTGCCGTGCTTGCGGCACGGCAGGTCGGCCTGCTTGCTGCGCAGCATCGACAGGGCGCGGACGAGGGCCCCGCGGGTGTCCCGGGGGTCGATCACATCGTCGATCAGGCCTCGTTCGGCGGCGTAGTAGGGGTGCATCAGCTCCGCCTGGTACTCCTTGATCTTCTGCGCGCGGGTGGTGTCCGGGTCGTCCGAGCCGGCGATCTCCCGGCGGAAGATGACGTTCGCCGCACCCTCCGCGCCCATCACCGCGATCTCGTTGGACGGCCAGGCCAGCGCCAGGTCGGTGCCGATGGAACGGGAGTCCATAACAATGTACGCGCCGCCGTACGCCTTGCGCAGCACCAGCGAGACGCGCGGCACGGTGGCGTTGCAGTAGGCGTACAGCAGCTTGGCGCCGCGCCGGATGATCCCGTTGTGCTCCTGGTCGACGCCCGGCAGGAAGCCCGGCACGTCGATCAGGGTGACGATCGGGATGTTGAAGGCGTCGCAGAACTGCACGAACCGCGCCGCCTTCTCGCTGGCGTCGATGTCGAGCACCCCGGCGTAGGAGGCGGGCTGGTTGGCGACGATGCCCACGACCTCGCCGTCCAGCCGGGACAGCGCGCAGACCACGTTGGTCGCCCAGCCCGGGTGGACCTCGAAGCAGTCGCCGTCGTCGACGATCTCCTCGATCACGGACCGGATGTCGTACACCCGGCTCGGGTCCTCGGGCACCAGGTCCAGCAGCCGGTCGGTGCGCCGGTCGGCGGGGTCGGCACTCGGCGCCCGGGGCGGCAGATCGCGGTTGTTCGCCGGCAGCAGGGAGAGCAGGTGACGCACGTCCTCCATGCACGTACGAACGTCGTCGTAGGCGAAGTGGGCGACGCCGGAGGTGGTGGCGTGGACGTCGGCGCCGCCGAGGTCGTTCTGGGAGATCTCCTCGCCGGTCACCGCCTTGACCACGTCGGGTCCGGTGATGAACATCTGGGCGATGTCGCGGACCATGAAGACGAAGTCCGTCAGGGCGGGACTGTAGGCGGCGCCGCCCGCGCACGGGCCGAGCATCACGCTGATCTGCGGGATGACGCCGGACGCGCGGGTGTTGCGCTGGAAGATGCCGCCGTAGCCGGCGAGCGCGCTGACGCCCTCCTGGATCCGGGCGCCCGCGCCGTCGTTGAGCGACACCAGCGGCGCGCCGGCCGCCATGGCCATGTCCATGATCTTGTGGATCTTCTGGGCGTGGGCCTCGCCGAGGGCGCCGCCGAAGATGCGGAAGTCGTGCGCGTAGACGAAGACGGTACGGCCGTGGACCGTGCCCCAGCCGGTGATCACACCGTCGGTGTAGGGACGTTTCTTCTCCAGCCCGAAGCCGGTGGCCCGGTGCCGGCGCAACATCTCGACCTCCGTGAACGACCCCTCGTCGAGCAGGAGTTCGATACGCTCATGGGCGGTGAGCTTGCCCTTGGCGTGCTGCCGCTCGGTGGCCAGTGGATCGCCGTGCCGGGCGGCCTGCTTGATCAGGCCGAGTTCCTCCAGCCGTTCCGCGGCGCTCCACTGACCGCGGTGCTCACGGTCGTGCAGGCTCGGCCGCTCGGCGGCCTTCTGATCGGGTTTACTGTCGGGTTTCTGGTCGGTCGTCATGTGGTGCCTCTCACGCTCCCCAGTCACGTTCATGCGTGGTCATGCCGTCGGCGTCCAGGTCCACCGTCCCGCCGGCGTACAGCGCGGTGGGCGGCACCCAGCGCACGGTGACCCGCTCCGGGGGCCCGCCCAGCACCGCGACGGCGGCGTTGTGGCGGGGCCCGGACGGCAGGTCCAGCAGCGTCCAGCCGGACGGGCGGCGGCGCCGGTCGGCCCCGAGGTAGTCCTGGCCCGGGTCCCGGGACAGGCCGGTGCCCAGCGCCTTGAGGTAGGCCTCCTTGCGGGTCCACATCCGCCCGAAGAGCTCACGCCGCTCCTCGACGGGCAGGCCCGCCAGCTCCTGCTGCTCCCCCGGGTGCAGCGCCGGGGCGCACACCTCGACGGTCTCGTCCCTCGGCAGCCGCTCCACGTCGGCACCGAGCACCGTGGCGGCGACGGCGACCACGGCCACGCCGTGGCTGTGCGCCAGGGAGAAGTGCAGCGGCGGGTCGGGGTGGGCGACGGCGGGCCGTCCGTGCGGCTTGCCGCAGCCGGGACAGGGCTCCCGCACGAACGGCACCGCACGCGGCGCCAGGCCCAGGTAGACGCCGAGCAGCCGGCGCAGCGCGACATGCGCGGACGCGTACGTGATGCCGTCGGTGGGGCGGACGAAGGAGGCGGTGCGCCGGCGTTCCGCGTCGTCCAGCTCGGACAGGTCCAGCAGCTCGGCCGCCGTCTCCAGCCGGGGCCGGCGCACCAGCCACACGTCGAGCTGCCCCGGGGCCGGCAGCCGCGTCCTCGCGGTCTCGGGGCCCTCGCGGACCACCAGCTGGGGGATCACGTCGTGCCCGGCCCGTCGTGCGACACCATGTGGACGCCCTGCCCGCCGCGCTTGTGCGGGCTGTCCCCGGGGCCGAGCTGCCCGGACAGGCACTCGATGAGTTCGGCGGCGCTGTTGGCGCGCAGCAGCATGTTGAGGTTGACGTCGAGGTGGAGGGCCGCCTCCATCCGGCGCTGGAGTTCGAGACCGTTGATGGAGCCGATGCCGAGGCTGTTCATCGGGCGGCCCTCGGTGTCGATGGTGTGCGGCGGCACCCGCAGCACCCGGGCGAGTTCGGCCCGTACGTAGGAGTCGATCAGCCGGACCCGCTCGGTCTCGCCGCAGGCGGCCAGGTGCGCCGGGTCCGGCGGGTCCACGTCGACGACGGTGTCCTGCTCGAACTCGTAGTCGAGGTCGTCGAAATCGTCGAGGTCGTCGAAGACCCAGGTCTTCGTTGTCTGGTCCATGGGCGTGCCCCGTTGGGAGTGGTGGTTGGAGGGAGGGGGGGGGTGGTGCGGCCGGGCCGGGAGGCTCAGCGGCGCCTGAGGCCGGTGAGGCCGACGAGGGTTCCGAGTCCGCCGAGCACGGCCACGAGCAGCAGCGCGGGCCGGCAGGCCTCGACGGCCTCGGCCGCGGTGGCGCCGGGGACCGCCGCGGAGGCGAGCAGCGCGGCGACCGCGGCGACCGCGATCGCCGCGGCCAGTTGTACGGCCGTCTGGTACTGGCCGCTTGCCGCGCCCCGCTCGCCCGGGCTCAGCCCCGAGGTCGCCTGCATGTTCAGCGCGGCGAAGGACAGCACGAAGGCGGCCCCGACCAGCAGCAGGGTCGGCAGCAGCCGGGCGGGGTAGTTGAGCGGCCAGGCGGGAGCGAGTTGGAGCAGGTACCCGGCGAACGCGCAGGCGGCGCCGGCCGCGATCAGCCGGGGTGCGCCGAAGCGGGCGACCAGGCGCCCGGAGGCGAGCGCGGTGAGCGCCGGTGGGGCGGCGGCCGGGACCAGGGCCAGCGCGGCCGTCGACGGCGGCCAGCCGGCGATGGTCTGCATCTGGTAGGTCAGCACGAACAGCAGCCCCAGGTAGGAGCCGTTGAGGCAGGCCGCGCCGAGCGCCGAGCGGATCAGCGCGGCGTCGCGCAGCGGTCTCACCAGGGGTTCTGGCGTGGTGCGTTCGACGACCGCGAAGGCCACGAGCAGCAGCACGGCCGCGGTGAGCGGCCCGGCGGCCCGGGGCGCGGTCCAGCCGTGCGCGGGCACGGCGCCGATGCCGTACACCAGGGCGAGGAGCGCCGCCGTGAAGGTGCCGGCGCCGGTGAGGTCGTAGCGGCGTGGGGTGCTCCTCGCCGGGGCCCGCTCCTCGTCGGGGATCAGCACCAGGCCGAGGGCGAACAGGATCAGCACGACCGGGGCCGGGAACGCGAAGGCCAGCCGCCAGCTGGTCTCGGTGAGCCAGCCGGACAGCAGCAGTCCCCCGGTGAAGCCGCCGGCGCCGAACAGGGCGTAGACGGACACCGCCCGGTCGCGAGCCGGGCCCTGCGGGAAGGCGGTGGCGATGATGGCGAGACCGGTGGGGGCGGTCAGCGCCGCGCAGAAGCCCTTGACCAGACGGGTGGCGACGAGCAGTGCCGGTTCCTGGGCGAGCGCGCTGAGGGCGGAGGCGGCGGCGAAGACGAGCAGCGCCGCCAGGTAGACCCGGCGGCGCCCCAGCAGGCCGACCACCCGGGCGCCGAACAGCAGCAGACCGCCGAAGCCGACGGCGAAGCCGGTCATCGCCCAGTGCACGTCCGTCAGCGGCAGCCCGAGGTCCGTGCCGATCGAGGGCAGTGCCACGACCGCCACGGACACCTCGAGCGCGTCGATGAGCATGTTGCCGGCGAGCACGAGCAGGAGCCCCCACAGCCGGGGGCTCCACCGCCCGTCCCCGGTGCCGACCGCGGGCGCGGGGTGCGTCCTGGTCATGGCGTCACCCCAGGAGGGTGCCGCCGCTCGCGTCGACGAAGGAGCCGGTGACCCAGCGGGCGTCGTCGGAGACGAGGAAGGCGACCACGTCGGCGACGTCCTGCGGTTCGCCGACCCGGTTGAAGGTGGACAGGGCCGCCATCGCCTCGACGGCCTCGGGGATGTCGAACAGCGCGTTGCCGTTGCGGGTGATGCCGGGGGCGACGCTGTTGACGGTGATGCCGCGCGGGCCGAGGGCCTTGGCGTAGTGCAGCGCGAGCTGCTCGACGGCTCCCTTGCTCATGGCGTAGGCGATCTCGTCGGGGTTGGCGAACCGGGTCAGGCCCGAGGAGATGTTCACGATCCGTCCGCCGTCGGGCATGTTCGTCAGGGCCCGCTGGACGATGAAGAACGGCGCCCTGGCGTTGACGGCGAAGATCCGGTCGAACATGTCCGGCGTGGTGTCCTCGGGCTTGACCCCGCCCATCACGCCCGCGTTGTTGACCAGGATGTTCAGCTCGGTGGAGCCGGTGCGCTCCTTCAGGCCCTCCTCCAGGGCGAGGAACAGCTCGTGCACGTCGCCGGGGGCGCCGAGTTCGGCGCGTACGGCGAACGCCCGGCCGCCGTCCCGCTCGATCCCGGCGACGACGTCGGCGGCCGCGTCCTCGTTGGTGCCGTAGTGCACGGCGACCAGCGCGCCGTCGCGGGCGAGCCGCTCGGCGGTGGCCCGGCCCATGCCTCGGCTGGCGCCCGTGACGAGCGCCGTCCTGCCGGTCAGGTTGCCCATCTTCCTTCTCCTGACGTTGTGTTGACGGGTGGGGTGCGGGATGCGGGAGGTGCTGGTGGTGGGCACGGCGGGTGCGTCCGGCGTGAACCATCGGGCGAGCGCCGCCGCGAGGCCGTCCGGGGTGTCGCCGGCCCACGCGAGGTATCCGTCGGGGCGTACGAGCAGGGCGGCCACGTCGGGCAGAGCGCCGCCCACGGCGGGGCGGGCCGTCACGGTGTCGACGGCGCCGGACCAGGCCCGCGCCACTTCCGCGTACGGCTCCCCCGCGCCGGTCAGGACGAGCAGCACGCCGCGTGCCTCGCGGAGCAGGTCCAGGGTGGAGCACGGCCCGGTGGCGCCCACGAGGTCCGCGTCGGGCAGCCGCGCCCCGACGAGCGCGCCCTCACCGTCCGGGCCGTACCGCACGTCGAGGCCGCTGATCACGCCCGCCAGGTGCGCCCGCACCCGCTCGTACGAGGTCAGCTCGCCGAACACCGAGCGCAGCGCCTCCACCTCCGGCCCGCCCAGCAGCAGCCGGGACTGGGCACGGATGTCGGACAGCACCCGGCGGCCGATCGCGTGCCGTTCCTCGTGGTAGGTGTCGAGCAGTCCCTTGGGGGCGCGCCCGCGCACGGTCGCCGCCAGTTTCCAGCCGAGGTTGACGGCGTCCTGGAGGCCGAGGTTGAGGGCCTGGCCCCCGATCGGCATCTGCTGGTGGGCGGCGTCACCGGCGAGCAGCACACGGCCCAGGCGGTAGCGCTCCGCCTGCCGGGAGGCGTCGCCGAAGGAGTTGACCCACAGCGGGGTGCCGTGGGCGATGTCCTCGCCGGTGACCTCCCGCCAGGCGTCGACGATGTCGGCGAAGCGTGCCTCGCCGGCCCGTGGCGGGGTGCCGAAGCGGTGGACCATCACGCGGGTCACACCGTCGCCGCGCCGGGCGGCGACGGCGAGCCCCTTCGGCAGCCGCTGGAACCGCCGGGCCGGTATGTCGATGCCGTCGACGTCGGCGCGGATCAGCTCCCGCCCGGCGTCGTCGCCGGGGAAGTCGACGCCCGCGAGCCGCCGTACAGCCGACTGCTCGCCGTCGCAGCCGACGACGTACCGCGCGGTGAACGCCACCTCCCGCCCGGCGTGCCGGGCCGTCACCGTCACCTGACCCTCGTGCTGGGTCAGTCCGGTGACCTCGTGGGCGCGCAGGACGCGGACGCCGAGGCGGGCCGCGCGGGCGCCGAGGAGTTCCTCGGTGCGCACCTGCGGCACCTTCCACTGCCCGGGGTAGGGGCTCGGCAGCGTGAGGTCCATCGGCAGCCCGCCGAAGTGGCCGCGTGGCTCGTGCGGCGGCAGCGGGTCGCCGAAGCCGTCCGGCCCGTCGAGCAGTGCGCGCTGCCTCAGCAGCTCCATGGTCCGTGCGTGCAGGGTGGAGGCCCGCGACTCGGTGGTGGGGACGTCCAGCCGTTCCAGTACGGTCACGTCGGCGCCGCCGAGCCGCAGCTCCCCGGCGAGCATCAGCCCCACGGGTCCGGCGCCGACCACGACGACGTCCGTCACGGCAGCGTCGGCGCCGGCCATGGTCAGCGCCTCGCCTCGGCGTACGCCTTGGCGTGGCCGAGGGTGGCCCGGCTGTTGGTGCTCAGCGCCGAGCGCACGTACTCCCGGGCCTCGGCGACGCCCGCCCCGGGCCCGAGGATCTTCTCGATGTTCTCCGGGCGCAGCACGACGGTGTGCTGCGAGGAGGCGGTGCTGCCGGTGCCGGTGTCGGTGAACGTCCAGTAGCCGGTGTGCAGGTTCATCAGGGCCGGCAGTGTGGTCTGCTTGTAGGCGATCCTCCGGCCCTCCAGGCACACCCGGTACGACCGGGTGGTGTGCGTGGAGCCGTCCTTGGCGCGGGTGTCCATCTCCAGGGTCTGCAGGCCCGGGGAGTCCTCGGTGAGCCGGACGGTCGCCACGTGCGGCAGCCGCTCGGACCACAGACCGGCCTCGTTGACGAAGTCGTAGGCGTCCTTGGCGGAGCCCTCGACCTCGACGGTGTCCTCGAAGGAGAACGTCAGCTCCTCGGAGGCGGCGGCGAGTTCGACGTTGCTCTTCAGGGCCGCGAGTTCCGAGCGCGAGTTGCGGTCCACGGCCTCGTCGATCCACTTCAGGCTCGCCGGGTCGTCGTCGACGGCCGTGTAGTCGTGCAGCAGCCGCACGCGCGAGGTGCCCTCGTCCTGCGGCTCGATGATCCAGGTGCCGCCCATGGTGGCGACCGGAGGGGTGGAGACCTGCTGGCGGAAGGTGATCCGCAGGGCGTCCGGGTCCAGGACGCGGCGCGAGGTCCAGTTCTTGGGTTCGCCGCCCGCGGTGGCCCAGATGCGGATCAGCTCCTCGTCGCGGGAGCGCTCCAGGTGGTCGACATAAATGGTCGGGGGGAAGATCCGCGGCCAGTTCGCCACGTCGGCGATCAGGCGGTAGACGTCGGCGGCCGGGGCCGAGATCGTGATGTCGTGCTCGACTTCCCGCAGCTCGGATGCGGACATGCGTGAACTCCTCGAAAAGTACGGGTGGCGGGCGGATCAGAAGTTGCCGAGGCCGCCGCAGACGTTGAGGGCCTGCGCCGTGATGGAGGCGGCGGTGTCGGACGCGAGGTAGCCGACCAGCCCGGCGACCTCCTCGGGCGTGGAGTAGCGGCCGAGCGGGATCTTCGCCGTGAACTTCTCCATGATCGCGTCCTCGGTGGTGTCGTACGCCGCCGCGTAACCGGCGCGCACCCGCTGCGCCATGGGCGTCTCGACATAGCCGGGGCAGACCGCGTTGACGGTGATGCCGGTGGGGGCGAGCTCGTTGCCGAGGGCCTTGGTGAAGCCGACGACGCCGTGCTTCGAGGCGGAGTAGGGGGCGCCGAGGACGACGCCCTGCTTGCCGGCCGTGGAGGCGATGTTGATGATCCGGCCACGGTTCTTGTGCCGCATGCCGCCGGTGGTGAGGGCCGCGCGGCTGAGCCGGAATACGCTGTTGAGGTTGGTCTCGACGACGTCGTACCAGAGCTCGTCGTCGATGTCGGCGGTGACGCCGCCGCCCGACCGGCCCGCGTTGTTGACCAGGACGTCGACCGGACCGAAGCGGTCCACGGCGGCCTGGACGAAGCTCTCGATGGACAGCGCCGAGCGCACGTCGAGGGTGCCCCCGTCGACGTCGAGGCCCTCGGCGGTCAGCTCCTTGACGGTCCGGGCGACGTTGTCGGCGTCGCGGGAGCCGAGGAAGACGCGGTGCCCCTGCTGGGCCAGCAGCCGCGCCACCGCGAGGCCGATTCCGCTGGTGGCCCCGGAGACGAGGGCGACCCGCTCGTGCTTGTCGGACATGTCTGCTGCTCCCTTGTCGCGATGTGTGCGCATGTCTGGGCATGTCGGGGGTGCGCCGGTGCCCCGCTCGGGGACGGGCACCGGCGCACCGGGGGTGAGGGCGAGGGGTACGGCCTCGGGGGGCGCCGCTACGGCGGCTCAGGCGGCCTGCGCCGACTCCGCGAGCTGGGCGTTGACGATCTCCAGCAGGGCGCGCGGCGTCCTGGCCTCGGTGACCACGCTGTCGTCGAGGGAGATGGCGTAGTCGCGCTCGATGCGGCCGCAGGTCTCCAGGATGGCCAGCGACTCGTAGCTGAGCTCCTCGAAGTCGGTGTCGAGGATGTCGCCGTCCAGGTCGACGTTCTCGTCGGCCCCGGCCGACTCCAGGAGGATGCGCTTGAGGTCGTCGAGGGTGAAGGACTGGGTGGGCACGGGAGGTTCCTCTCGTCTGGGTCTTACGGGAACGTGCGGACGCCCGCGGCCCGGCCCGGACGTGGGAGAGACGAACGGACCGAGCACGCGGGCGCGTTCAGGGGCGACGCGGAGAGCGCCGGGCGGTGAGCGCGCAGCGCGTTCCAGGGCCGGTGCGAGCCGCGCGGCGAGCGCGGGACACGACCACGGCACCAGGAGCGACCGCTACCACCAGGGGCGGGCCCGCGTGGCGGGCTCGGGGGCATTCCCCGGAGCCGTGCGGCAGCCCCGCGCGACGGCCGTCGCGGACTTCTGGATCTGGCTCGTGCCCACGTAGAGGGTCATCACGCGGGCGTCGCGCAGCAGCTTGCCCGCCGGGTACTCGTCGATG